>JAFMQQ010000113.1 GCA_017354595.1 Micromonosporaceae bacterium | reverse complement strand
TCTTCCCGGGGTACATCCTGGTCCGGATGGAACTGACCCCGGAGTCGTACTCCTGCGTCCGCAACACGCCAGGAGTGACCGGCTTCGTCGGTGCCACCGATCGGGCCGATCGACCGGCGCCGCTGTCGCTGGAAGAGGTGCTGAAGTGGCTCGCTCCCGCGGTTACCGCCGAGAAGAAGGCTAAGCCCGAGGTGAAGGTGCTCGACTTCGAAGTCGGCGACGCGGTCACGGTGACCGACGGCGCCTTCGCGTCGCTGCCCGCCACGATCAGTGAGATCAATGCCGACCAGCAGAAGCTCAAGGTACTGGTCTCGATCTTCGGTCGGGAGACCCCGGTCGAGCTCAACTTCAACCAGGTCGCGAAGATCTAGCGCGGCCGTCCGCACGGCCGAGTCATCCGGAGAAAGCGAGAAACGGCAGCCATGCCCCCGAAGAAGAAACTCGTGAAGACCTTCACCCTGCAGCTGCCTGCCGGGCAGGCAACGCCGGCGCCGCCGGTCGGTCCCGCGCTCGGCCAGCACGGCGTGAACATCATGGAGTTCGTGAAGCGGTACAACGCGGAGACCGAGTCGCAGCGCGGTGACGTGGTACCGGCGCAGATCAGCGTGTACGAGGACCGCTCGTTCACCTTTGTGCTGAAGACGCCGCCGGCGGCCCGCTTGCTGATCAAGGCGGCCGGTGTGGAGAAGGGCTCCGGGGTGCCGCAGAGCGAGAAGGTCGGCTCGATCACCAAGGCCCAGCTGCGGGAGATCGCCGAGAAGAAGATGGCCGACCTGAACGCCAACGACATCGGGCAGGCGGAGAAGATCATCGCCGGTACGGCCCGGTCGATGGGTATCACCGTCCGGGACTGAGTCCCGACTCAACCGTGGGAGGGCGGAACACGCGCCCGAATTGCTACGGCCTCGGCGACGGGACGTGCCTGGGCCGGTCGACACCACAAGGAGACAACAGCAATGCAGCACAGCAAGAACTACCGCAAGGCGGCCGAGCTGATCGACCGCACCAAGCTGTACTCGCCGTCCGACGCGGTCAAGCTGGCCAAGCAGACCAGCCCGGTGAAGTTCGACGCCACCGTCGAGGTCGCGATGAGGCTCGGCGTCGACCCGCGCAAGGCCGACCAGATGGTCCGCGGCACGGTGAACCTGCCGCATGGCACCGGCAAGAGTGTGAGCGTGATCGTCTTTGCGGCCGGTGAGAAGGCCGCCGAGGCGGAGGCGGCCGGTGCCGACGCGGTCGGCTCCGACGACCTCGTGGCGCGCATCCAGGAAGGCTGGCTCGACTTCGACGCCGCGATCGCCACCCCGGACCAGATGTCGAAGATCGGCCGGATCGCCCGCATCCTCGGGCCGCGCGGCAAGATGCCCAACCCCAAGACCGGTACCGTCACCATGGACGTCGCCAAGGCGGTGCAGGACATCAAGGGTGGCAAGGTCGCCTTCCGGGTTGACAAGCATGCCAACTTGCACCTGATCATCGGCAAGGCATCGTTCTCCGAGGACAAGCTGGTGGACAACTACGCGGCGGTACTGGACGAGGTGCTGCGCGCCAAGCCGTCCGCGGCCAAGGGAAAGTACCTGCGGAAGGTCTCCCTGGCGACCACCATGGGGCCGGGCATTCCGGTCGACCCGAACGCCATCCGCAACCTGAACGAAGGCGCGACCGCCGGCTGAGCCCGCATCTGCGGGGGGTCCCTCACGTTGCCGATCTATGGCAGGGTTGGCGGCATGCGGCTCTCCGGTGTCTGGTTCCGGTACGCCCGCCGCGACCCGTGGGTGCTCAGCGACGTCTCGGTGAAGATCGAGCCCGGTGAGATCGTGGTGGTCCAGGGGCACAACGGTGCGGGCAAGTCGACGCTGCTTCAGTTGGCGGCCGGGGTACTGCACCCGGTCAAGGGGCGGGTGACCGACCGGCCACATTGGGTGGGCTGGGTACCCGAGCACTTCCCGGCCGAGCAGCCGTTCACGGTCGACCGTTACCTTCGCGCGATGGCGGCGGTAGCGGGGCTGCCGGAGACCGAGGCGAGCAGCGCGGTGCAGATCTGGTCCCACCGCCTCGGGCTGGTCCAGTTCCGGCAGACGCGCCTCGCCGAGTTGTCCAAGGGCACTGCGCAGAAGGTTGGGCTGGCACAGGCATTGCTGGTCGCGCCCGACCTGCTGATCCTCGACGAACCCTGGGAGGGCCTGGACGCGGCGACCCGTGACCAGGTTCCGGAGATTGTTAACGAGGTGGTCCACCGGGGTGGCTCGGTCTTCGTCAGCGACCACCGTGGCGAGACCGCGCGGCTACCCGGCGCTACACAGTGGACAGTCGAGGAAGCCACGGTGACCGCGCAGACGCCGGAGGGTGTCGCCCCGTGGATCATTGAGATCGAGGTACCGGCGGCCGATGGCCCGGCCACACTGTCGAAGCTGAAGGCCGACGGGCACGATGTGGTACGGGTCAAGGACCAGCGTGCCGCCCGGCACGCGGCCGAGGCGGAGGAGCCCGCATGACCGCGCTGATCCGGCTGCGGTTGACCGGCCTGACCCGGACCGGCCGGGCAATCGCCCCCATCCTCGGCGGCCTGGCGATCATCGGGATCATCTACGGCGGCGGCCCGGCCCGACCCACCGAGGCGTACGGGCTCGCGGCGATCGTGCTCTTCCCGGTGCTGGCCTGGCTGACCAAGATCCTGCTCGATGTGGAGCCGGACACCCAGCGCCAGCTCAGCGTGGTCCTGCTCGGCTCGTGGCGGCGTGAGATCCTGGCCGGCCTGCTCGCCGCGGGGATCGCCAGCCTGCCGGTCGTCGGGCTGAGCCTCCTGCTCCCCTGGATCATCGGCGGTGTCACGCTCTCGAACGGCGGACCATCCCTGCTCCCCGCACTGCTGCTCGGCCTGTGGGCCCATCTGATCGCGGTACCGCCGGCCGTCGCGCTCGGCGCGCTCTCCAGCCGGGTGATCGCGGTGAGCGCCGGTCGGGCGGCGGCGGTACTCGCCGGTGGTGTGGTACTCGTGCTGGTGCTGGGTATACCGGGCTCGCCGGTACCGTGGCTGGCGCCGCCGCTGCTGTCGGTGGCCCACACGCTCGCCGACATTCAGGTGCGCGCAGCACCGATGCTGCCGTTCACCGGCTGGGCACTGGTCTGGACCGGCGTGGTACTGGTCGGGTACGGCTGGCTGCGCCGCACCCGTACCTGATAGCCTTGTCGAGTTGGTTTCACCCAGAGACCGCTGGTCACCGTGGCGCAAGCCGCGGTCGAAGGTCCCGCATCGCGGGCGGCCCGCGCAGGGCGACCGCGAGGACGAGATCGGCTCCTGGACCAGCTAGGTCCCGGACCCTGCCCCCGCCCCGTGCGCCCCGCGCCGGGGCGTTTCCGTGTCCTGCGGCCTTGTGTCTGGCGGGATGCCTGAAGGAGGGGCATGACGGACAAGGTACGGCCGGATAAGGCCGGTGCCGTCGCGGACCTGACCGAGCGCTTCCGCAACTCAAGCGCGACGGTGCTGACCGAGTACCGGGGACTCACCGTCGCCCAGATCACCGACCTGCGGCGCACGCTCGGCCGCCAGACCAGGTACGCGGTTGCCAAGAACACGCTCGCCAAGCGCGCAGCCGCCGAGGCTGGTATCGACGGCATCGAGGCACTCTTCACCGGTCCGACGGCACTTGCGTTCGTCGCCGGTGATCCGGTGGAGGCGGCGAAGGGTCTGCGGGACTTCGCCCGGGGCAACCCCGCGCTGGTGATCAAGGGTGGCGTCTTCGAGGGCCGGCCGATCAGCGCGGATGAGGTCACCCGCCTGGCGGACCTGGAGTCCCGCGACGTGCTGCTGGCCAAGCTCGCCGGCGCGATGAAGGCGAACATGAGCAAGGCAGCGGGCCTGTTCCAGGCGCCGCTGTCGAAGGCGGCGCGGGCGGTAGCCGCGCTGCAGGACAAGCTGGAGAAGCAGGGCGGCGCCGGTGCGGCGGCCGCCGAACCCGCCGAGGCGTCGGCCGAGGCCTGAGTACGAGAGAGGGGACGCCGACACCATGGCGAAGCTCAGCAACGAGGAACTCCTGGACGTGTTCAAGGAGATGACCCTGATCGAACTCTCCGAGTTCCTGAAGGAGTTCGAGCAGACGTTCGACGTAACCGCCGCCGCGCCAGCCGCAGTCATGGCGGCGCCGCAGGCGGGTGCTGGTGCGGCGGCCGCCCCGGAGGCGGCCGAGCAGGATGAGTTCGATGTCGTCCTGAGCGAGTTCGATGCCGGTAAGAAGATCGCCGTCATCAAGGTGGTCCGGGAGCTGACCGGGCTCGGCCTGAAGGAGGCGAAGGACCTGGTGGAGGGCGCGCCGAAGCCGGTCCTGGAGAAGGCCAACAAGGAGAGCGCGGACAAGGCCAAGGCGAAGCTGGAGGCCGAGGGCGCGAAGGTCACGCTCAAGTAGTTGTTCGGTTGGACGCTGGTAAGGGCGGTTGTCGCGGGTTCGCGGCAACCGCCCATCGCCTTCCCGACCTTCGCGCGTCCCGTGGGTACTTCTGCTCGAGTGCGGCGAACGTCGACGTGGTGCTGACGTGGCGGGGTAGCCGGCTGATCGCGAGTAGCAGTGTCGGCCCGACCCGGTCGGGGGCCGACCGACTCTTTTTCCCTGGTATGTCCGGGTCTGGTGGGTCGAGTTGCCCTGCGTCGGAGTCACACGCCCGTCAGAGCCCTTGACGTGGCCGGGCTGCGGCAGGCACGCTGATTGCTGCAACGCTTCCGCGATGCGCTCACCACCGCCCGTGGCCTCGGGTTTCTGACATCCCGAGTGACCCGTTCGGGTGACCGTGCGGTGGTGCTCGACAGCGGTTAGCCTTTCGGCTACACTGCTAGTTTGCGCTGTCCTTTGACCTAGCCCCGCCCCCGATTGTCCAGTATGGGCGATCGGAGGGGGGTCTATCTGAGTGCACGCAAACGGCCGTTTCGCACCACCATCGGTCCTCGGAAGGACGCATCTTGGCAGCTTCCCGCCCTGCGAAGACCAGTCGCACGTCGAGCGCATTCGCCCCCCGCCGGATCTCGTTCGGCAGGATTACCGAACACCTCGAAGTCCCCAACCTTCTCGCCATCCAGACCGAGTCCTTCGACTGGCTGGTCGGCAATGAAGCTTGGGCGACCCGTTCGGCTGATGAAACCCATGCCCGCTCCGGCCTCGCGGAGATTCTCGATGAGATCAGCCCCATCGAGGACTTCTCGGGCACGATGTCCCTGTCGTTCTCGGCACCCCGCTTCGATGAGGTGAAGGCCTCGATCGAGGAGTGCAAGGAGAAGGACCTGACCTACTGCGCGCCGCTCTTCGTGACCGCCGAGTTCACCAACCACACCACTGGCGAGATCAAGAGTCAGACGGTGTTCATGGGTGACTTCCCGATGATGACGCCCAAGGGCACCTTCATCATCAACGGCACCGAGCGCGTCGTAGTGAGCCAACTCGTCCGGTCGCCGGGCGTGTACTTCACCAAGGAGCCGGACAAGACCTCTGACCGCGATCTGACCGGTGTCAAGGTCATCCCGAGCCGGGGTGCCTGGTTGGAGTTCGACATCGACAAGCGCGACACCGTCGGGGTACGCATCGACCGCAAGCGCCGCCAGGCGGTCACCGTGCTGCTCAAGGCGATCGGCTGGTCCAACGAGCAGATCCGCGAACGGTTCGGCTGGTCCGAGCTGATGATGACCACGCTGGAGAAGGACCACATCGCCAGCCAGGACGAGGCCCTCCTGGATATCTACCGCAAGCTACGGCCGGGCGAGCCGCCCACCCGGGAGAACGCCCAGACGCTGCTGGACAACCTGTTCTTCAACCCCAAGCGGTACGACGTCGCCAAGGTTGGCCGGTACAAGTTCAACAAGAAGCTTGAGGTCGACGTGCCGATCACCACCGGCGTGCTGACCGTCGAGGACATCGTGTCGACCGTGGAGTACCTCTGCAAGCTGCACACCGGCGAGGAAGGCTTCGAAGCGGACGACATCGACCACTTCGGCAACCGGCGGCTGCGCACCGTGGGAGAGCTGATCCAGAACCAGGTACGGGTCGGCCTGTCCCGGATGGAGCGCGTGGTCCGGGAGCGGATGACCACACAGGACGTGGAGGCGATCACTCCGCAGACCCTGATCAACATCCGGCCGGTAGTCGCCGCGATCAAGGAGTTCTTCGGTACCTCGCAGCTGTCCCAGTTCATGGACCAGACCAACCCGCTTGCCGGGTTGACCCACCGCCGGCGCCTCTCCGCGCTCGGCCCTGGTGGTCTGTCCCGGGAGCGGGCCGGGTTCGAGGTGCGCGACGTACACCCGTCGCACTACGGGCGGATGTGCCCGATCGAGACGCCCGAGGGTCCGAACATCGGACTGATCGGGGCACTGTCCACGTTCGCCCGGGTCAACCCGTTCGGCTTCATCGAGACGCCGTACCGGAAGGTGGTGGACGGTCGGGCGACCGACCAGATCGACTACCTGACCGCCGACGAGGAGGACCGGCACGTCATCGCGCAGGCCAACGCCCCGTTGCAGAGCGACGGCAAGTTCGCCGAGGACCGGGTGCTGGTACGGCGCAAGGGTGGCGAGTTCGAGGCAGTTGCCCCGTCCATTGTGGACTACATGGACGTGTCGCCGCGGCAGATGGTCTCGGTGGCGACCGCGATGATCCCGTTCCTTGAGCACGACGACGCAAACCGAGCGCTGATGGGCGCGAACATGCAGCGCCAGGCGGTACCGCTGATCAAGAGCGAGTCGCCACTTGTCGGCACCGGCATGGAGTACCGCGCCGCGGTCGACGCGGGTGACGTGGTGGTGGCCGAGCAGGGTGGAGTCGTCGAGGATCTGTGCGCCGACTACATCACGGTGCACCAGGACGACGGCCACCGGCGCACCTACCTGCTGTACAAGTTCGGTCGCTCCAACGCCGGCTCCTGTGTCAACCAGAAGCCGGTGGTGTTCGAAGGGGACCGGGTCGAGGCCGGCCAGGTGATCGCGGACGGACCGTGTACCGAGAACGGCGAGATGGCACTCGGGCGCAACCTGCTCGTGGCGTTCATGCCGTGGGAGGGGCACAACTACGAAGACGCGATCATCCTGTCCCAGAAGCTGGTACAGGAGGACGTTCTCACCTCGATCCACATCTCGGAGCACGAGGTGGATGCCCGCGACACCAAGCTGGGTCCGGAGGAGATCACCAGGGACATCCCGAACGTCTCCGAGGAGATGCTCGCCGATCTCGACGAGCGCGGCATCATCCGGATCGGCGCCGAGGTGGTACCGGGCGACATCCTCGTCGGCAAGGTCACGCCCAAGGGCGAGACCGAGCTGACGCCGGAGGAGCGGCTGCTCCGCGCGATCTTCGGGGAGAAGGCGCGCGAGGTACGCGACACCTCGCTGAAGGTGCCGCACGGCGAGACCGGCACGGTGATCGGGATCCGGACGTTCAGCCGGGATGACGGCGACGAGCTGTCCCCCGGAGTGAACGAGCTGGTCCGGGTACACGTGGCACAGAAGCGGAAGATCCAGGACGGCGACAAGCTCGCCGGCCGGCATGGCAACAAGGGTGTCATCTCCAAGATCCTTCCGGTGGAGGATATGCCGTTCCTGGAGGACGGCACGCCGGTCGACATCGTGCTCAACCCGCTGGGCGTACCGAGCCGGATGAACGTCGGCCAGATCCTGGAGACGCACCTGGGCTGGGTGGCGAAGACCGGCTGGAACATCGCGGGCGATGAGACGGGCTGGAAGAAGGCGCTGAAGTCCATCGGTGCGGGCGAGTCGCCCGGGGACACCAACGTGGCTACCCCGGTCTTCGACGGCGCGCACGAGGAGGAGATCGCCGGCCTGCTCGACTCGACCCGACCGAACCGGGACGGGGTACAGCTGGTCGGCGCGAGCGGCAAGGCCCGGCTCTTCGACGGGCGCTCGGGCGAGCCGCTGCCGGACCCGATCGCGGTGGGGTACATCTACATCCTGAAGCTGAACCACCTGGTGGACGACAAGATCCACGCTCGGTCGACCGGTCCGTACTCGATGATCACCCAGCAGCCACTGGGTGGTAAGGCGCAGTTCGGCGGCCAGCGCTTCGGCGAGATGGAGTGCTGGGCGATGCAGGCCTATGGCGCGGCGTACGCGCTGCAGGAGCTGCTCACCATCAAGTCGGACGACGTACTCGGCCGGGTGAAGGTGTACGAAGCCATCGTCAAGGGCGAGAACAT
>JAFMQQ010000571.1 GCA_017354595.1 Micromonosporaceae bacterium | reverse complement strand
CCGCGACCGGCGCGACCGGGCCACGGACAGCCGTACCGTGCTCAGCGCGGCGGCGGCCGCGGTCGCCCAGCAGATCATCGACCTCGACCGGAGGTACGCCACCTCGGTCCGGCCGCGGGCCGGCAACAACGAGGGCTTCGCCGAACGGTACCGGCGACTGTCGGCCGAGTACGGGCAGCTGCTGGAGGAGGTCACCGCGGCCGATCGGGCGGGTGAGGTCGACTTCACCGGCTACACCCGGCGCGCCGAGCGGCTCGCCGACCAGTTGCGGGCACTCGCGGCCTGAGCAGTGACCGTCGAGCAGGACCGCGAGCGGAAGTGTTGACGGTTTAACCGGTTCAGTGCTGGGATCAGGCTCGTGCGTCGCGAACTCTCCGTCCTGCCCGGAGCGCCCGAGCCGTTGCTGGGCGCCAACTTCTGGTCCAGAGTCGGCGGTCCCCGGATGTGGGGGCGCTACGATTCCGCCACTGTCACCAAAGAGCTTCAGGTCCTCGCCGACCACGGGCTCACCCTCACCCGGTCGTTCTTCTACTGGCCGGAGCTGATGCCGACCCCGTACCGGCTCGATGACGAGGTACTGAACCGATTCGGCAACTTTCTGGACCTGCACGCCGAGCAGGGGCTGCGGACCGTACCGACGCTGGTGGTCGGGCACATGTCCGGCGAGAACTGGGACCCGGCCTGGCGGGACGGCCGGGATCTGTACAGCGACGTGTGGCTGGTGGGCCGGCAGGCGTGGATGGCGGAGCGGATCGCCCGGCGGTTCGCCGGGCACCCCGCGGTCGCCGGCTGGCTGCTCTCCAACGAGATGCCGATCTATGGCGGCTGGGGTACCCCGGAGGCGGTCACCTCGTGGGCGCAACTGCTCATCCAGGGGCTGCGCGCCGGTGGCGCCACCCAGCCGGTCTCCATCGGCGACGGCGCGTGGACGATCGAGGTCAGTGGGCGGGAGTCCGGGTACCGGCTGGCCGACCTGGCGCCGCTGATCGACTGGATCGGCCCGCACGTGTACCCGATGGGTGACGACCAGGTGCGGCAACACCTTCGCGCGGCGTTCCTCTGCGAGCTGGCCGGTACCGCGCCGCCCGGCCCGCAGGGACAGCCGCCGGTGCACCGGCCGGTGATCCTGGAGGAGTTCGGCGCCTCCTCCGACTTCGTCTCGGACCAGAACGTCGGCCACTACTACCGGCAGCTGCTGCACACCTCGCTGCTGGCCGGTGCGACCGGCTGGGTCGCCTGGAACAACACCGACTTCGACGACCTGGCCGACGAGGCGCCGTACTCGCACCACCCGTTCGAGATGCACTTCGGGATCACCGACAACAACGGCACCCCGAAGGCGTCGCTGCGCGAGATGGCGGAGTTCCGGAAGGTGCTGGACGCGGTCGAGGTACACCGGTGCATTCGCGCGCCGAGCGAGGTGGGCATCGTGATCGGGTCGCATGTGGACTCGGTCTACCCGTTCACCGACGCGCGCGAGCGGCCGGTGGCGCTTGGCGCAATCGAGCAGGCGTACCTGGCCTGCCGGGAGGCGGCGGTACCGGCCGGGCTGATCCGCGAGCGGTCCGGTATCGGTACCGAGACCGGCGGCGGGGACTGCCGGCTGTACCTGCTGCCGTCGACCAAGCAGCTCACGGCGCCCGGCTGGCGGCGGTTGGAGGAGCTGGCCCACGCTGGCGCCACGGTCTACGTCTCCTACTGCGCCGGTGGCACCGACAACCAGCGCGGCCCGTGGTACGCGGGGGTGGACCGGCTCTTCGGGGTGCGGCACCAGCTGCGGTACGGGCTGGTCGACCCGATCGGGTCGGACCCGGTCCGCCTCACCCTGCGCGAGAGCCTGGGCAACCTGGCCGCCGGGACGGAGCTGGAGTTCGCTGTCGGCGGCCCGGACAGCCTGCGGACCTACCTGCCGGTGGAGCCGGTCGAGGCGCGGGTGTTGGCGACCGACGCGCAGGGCCGGCCGGCGTTGCTGTCGCGAGCCGTCGGCGCGGGCGCGATGGTGCTGTGCACGTACCCGCTGGAGGCGATGGCGGCGGCCACTGCCCGGGTGAACCCGGAGCCGACCTGGCGGCTGTACGCGGCGCTGGCGCAGGCGGCGGGTGCGCACCCGCAGGCGACTGTGGACGATCCGCAGGTACTGGTGGACTGCCTGGACCGCGACGACGGGGCGCGTTTCGTCTGGCTGGTCAGCCAGACCGGAGCTCCGCTTGCGGTGACACCGCGGGCGGCCGGCGGCCAGCCGCTGCACGACCTGGAGACCGGAGTCGAAGTGTCCACAGTGGAGCTACCGCCCTTCGGCGTACGCGTCCTGCGCGGCACGGCCGGGTAGGCTACCGCCATGTTTGTGGACCTGCCCCTTGAGCAGTTGCGCGAGTACCGGCCGGAGCGGATCGAACCGGATGACTTCGACGGGTTCTGGAGCGCCTCGATCAGCGCGGCGCGCGGTGTCGCCGGACCGGCCCGGTTCAACCCGTACGACGCCGGCCTGGCCACCGTGGAGGTCTTCGACCTGACCTTCACCGGCTTCGCCGGCCACCCGATCCGTGGCTGGTTCTACCTGCCCCGGCATGCCGAGGGCCGGCTGCCGTGCGTGGTCGAGTTCATCGGGTACGGGGGCGGGCGCGGGCTGGCACACGAGTCGCTGCTGTGGAGTTCCGCTGGGTACGCGCACCTGTTGATGGATACCCGTGGCCAGGGCAGCGCATGGTCCACAGGGGACACTCCCGACCCGGGCGGGGCGGGCGGGCCACAGGTGCCCGGCTTCCTCACGTCCGGGGTACTCGACCCGGCGACCTACTACTACCGCCGGGTCTTCATCGACGCGGTACGCGCGGTGGAGACGGCCCGGGCGCACCCGAGGGTCGACCCGGAGCGGATCGTGGTGGCCGGTGGCAGCCAGGGCGGTGGGATCACGCTCGCCGCCGCCGGCCTGATCGACGGGCTCGCCGGCGCCATGCCCGACGTGCCGTTCCTGTGCCACTACCGGCGGGCCACCGAGCTGACCGACGACCACCCGTACATGGAGCTGACCACGTACTGCAAGGTGCACCG
>JAFMQQ010000570.1 GCA_017354595.1 Micromonosporaceae bacterium | reverse complement strand
TCGGCCAGGCCGGGCGCCACGTCCCGCGGCCCGTAGACCGGATGGATGGGGAAACCGGATTCGCTGGGCCGCTCGCTCACATGCCGCAGCCTAATCCTCGACGGGGGGTACGCTGCGTCAATCGTCACAGCACTCGGCGCTACGAAAGATGACGACTTGTCATCATGTGCCGGCTCCACCCACCCCGCCGGCGGATTCCGGCGTGGCCTGGCTTTCCCTTCCGGCGCCGATTCAGCAATATAGTCAGGCAGGCGAACGCCTTCGATGCGGGTGGCCCCGGCATCGATATTGGCCGACCGACGAGACGGTAAGAAGGCAGTGACAACCCAGCCCTCGACGTGGCAAGGCGAATCCTCATTCCCTCCCGCACCGAACGAGCGCGCCGTACCCGGAACCCTTGTCGGTAGCCGGTACCAGCTGCGTGCGGCGATCGGGCATGGCGGCATGGGTACCGTCTGGCAGGCGCAGGACACGCTGCTCAACCGCGACGTAGCGGTAAAGGAGGTGCTGCTGCCGCCGGGCATCGCCCCGGAGGAGCGCACCGCGCTGTACGAGCGCACCATGCGCGAGGCCCGGGCGGCAGCCGCGCTCTCCCACCCGAGCGTGGTGCAGGTCTACGACGTGGTGATCGACGGCGACCGGCCGTGGATCATCATGGAGCTGCTGCACGCGCGCAGCCTCGCCGACATGATCATCTCGGACGGTCCGCTGGCGCCGCGCGCGGTGGCCAAGATCGGCGTGGCGCTGCTCGGCGCGCTTGAAGTGGCGCATGAGGCCGGGGTGCTGCACCGGGACGTGAAGCCGGCGAACATCCTCATCTGCACCGACGGCCGGTGCGTGCTGACCGACTTCGGCGTGGCCCGGCTGCCCTCGGAGAGCAACCTGACCACGCCCGGCATGGTGCTCGGCTCGCCGCACTTCATCTCGCCCGAGCGCGCGGTGGGCGGCAAGTTCGGGCCGCCGAGCGACCTGTTCTCGCTCGGTGTCTCGCTCTACACCGCGATCGAGGGCCGGCCGCCGTTCGATCGCGGCGACCCGTTCGAGACGATGCGCGCGGTGGTGGAGGAGCCGCCGGCGCAGGCGGTACGCGCCGGTGAACTGGCCCCGGTGCTCTACGGGCTGCTGGAGAAGGATCCGCTCCGGCGGTGGGATGTGCGCCGGGCCCGGCAGGATCTGCGGGACCTGCTCGCCGGCCCGCTCGCCAACCAGTCAACCCACCACGTCACCGACCCGTACAGCGTGGTACCGGTGGCCCCGGTCGCGCCGCCACCGATGCCGTACGCACCGACCGGCCAGGTGGGCGGCCGCGCGCTGCTGCCACCCGACGCCGGCTACCCGCTCGGCAGCCCGGTACTGGAGCCGACCAACCCCCGGCTGGCGCCGTACCGGCGCGGCCGGCACGGCGCGCCGCGCGATGGCGTACTGGCCGGGATGGGTCCCGGCGCGCGCGACCTGGCCGGTCGGGTACGCCGCTGGCCACGGGTACTGCAGCTGAGCCTGGCCGGAGGTGCGGTGGTGGCTCTGGTCGTGCTGATCGGGGCGGCCGCGGGCTGGTTCAGTGGCGGCCGGCCAGCGACCGCGGGGCATCCGGTCGGCGCGCCCTCGCCGACGAATACACCACTGATCCCCAACGTGCAGATCTACCACGACACCCAGCGCGGCTTCTCGCTCAACGTGCCGGCGAACTGGCAGCAGCGCAAGGCCGCCAGCTACGTCGATTTCGTCGACCCGCAGGACCCGTCCGGCCGCAAGCTGCGGGTCAACGTCGAGAACGCCGGCGACAGCGCGACCAAGTTCCTCATCTCGGCGGAGAACCAGCTGAAGTCGAAGACTTCGATCTGCACCGCGCCGTACAAGCGGATCGCGCTGCGCGACGACGTGCTGCTCGACCGGCGGCCGGCCGCCGAACTGGAGTACACCTGCGGCACCGGCGACCAGACCCGGCACGGCCTGTGGATGGCCACGGTCATCAACAAGAAGGCGTACGAGTTCTTCCTCACCGTGGAGGACGACAAGTTCGTCGAGAGCAAGCCGATCTACCTGGAGGCGGCCCGCTCGTACCAGCTGGCTGTCAGCTGAGCATGGCGGCGGATCTACGCCGGTCGGCGGAGGATTGGCTCGCGCAGGATCCGGACGAGGCGACCCGGGTGGAGCTGCGCGACCTGCTCGCCGGGCTGCCCGGCACGCAGGCGGAGCTGGCCGAGCGGTTCGCGGCGCCGCTCAGTTTCGGTACCGCCGGGCTGCGCGGCCCGCTACGGGCAGGGCCGAACGGAATGAACCTCGCGGTGGTCACCGCCGCCTCGGCCGGTCTGGTCGGTTGGCTGCGGCAACGCGGCGCGACGGGTCCGGTCATCATCGGGTACGACGCCAGGTTCGGTTCCCGCGCCTTCGCCGAGCGGACCGCCCGGGTCGTCACCGGCGCGGGTCACCCGGCGCTGCTGCTGCCCGGCCTGCTGCCGACCCCGGTACTCGCCTATGCGGTGCGGGCGCTGGACGCGGTCGCCGGCGTGATGGTGACCGCGAGCCACAACCCGCCCCAGGACAACGGGTACAAGGTCTACCTGGGCGCGGCGCTCGGTGGCGAGGCTGGCGCCGGCGCGCAGCTGGTACCGCCGGCCGACCACGAGATCGAGGCGGCGATCCGGGCGGTCGGTCCACTCTCGACGGTGCCACTCGGGCCGCCCGGCTCCCCGCTCGGTGACGACCTCGTCAGTTCCTACCTGGACCGTGTGGTATCCACAGTGGACTCTGCCGGGGCGCGGGCGCTTTCGGTGGCGTACACGCCGCTGCACGGGGTGGCGGGCAAGATGTTGCGGGCGGCCCTGGTGAGGGCCGGCTTCGAGGCGCCGGCCGTGGTCGCCGAACAGATCGCCCCCGACCCCCGCTTCCCCACGGTCGCCTTTCCCAACCCGGAGGAGCCGGGCGCGATGGACCTGGTGATCCGGCTGGCCGAGCAGACCGGCGCCGATCTGGCGCTGGCCAACGACCCGGACGGCGACCGGTGCGCGGTCGCGGTCGCCGGCCCGGCCGCCGGCGGCGCCGCTTCGGTTG
>JAFMQQ010000569.1 GCA_017354595.1 Micromonosporaceae bacterium | reverse complement strand
CAGCATCGCCGGGAGGATGCGGCGCAGCACCGGCCGCCGCAGCACCCGGCCGAACGCGCCGACCTGTGACCGTACGATCCCGACCGGAACAGCCATGACCGGAACGGTACGAGGCGGGGACGGGCGCGCGCTTCTCGGTTCCTGCCCGGATCTCACCCGCGAGCCCGGATCTCACCGCGAGCCAGTACCCCCGCCACCGTCGCACTCTGTCGTGCGATCGTAACCGAATGCGCTTCGGGTAACGTGACCTTGCATGGGGCCAACACGGCACGCCCTGCCGTGTTGCCCCGGTGCCGTTCGATGCGACCAGGCCCTACCCAGCTTCAACCCGAGGTGACCCGTTGATGCGCGACACGAAGGACCCCAACCAGTACACCTTCGACAACAACAAGCCCACGGCGCAGCCCACGCTGAACGCGCTCGGCCAGATGTTCGACGAGTTCACCGTCAAGAGGCTGCAGGCCGCCGGGGTCACCGCGGGCGCCAGGTGCCTGGAGGTCGGTGCCGGTGCCGGTTCGGTGGCCAGCTGGATGGCCGACCAGGTCGGCGCGGCCGGCGAGGTCGTGGCGACCGACATCAAGCCGCAGCACATCGCCGGGCACCCGCGGCTGACCGTGCTGGAGCACGACATCGTCAACGAGCCGATGCCGGCCGGGCAGTTCGACGTGATCCACGCGCGCGCCGTCCTGGCCCACCTGCCGACCCGGCGCGAGGTGCTCACCAAGCTCATCGGCTCGCTCGCGCCCGGCGGCGCAGTGGTCATCGAGGAGATGGAGACCCGGTGGGGCTCGATGGTGCTCGCCACGCCGGACCCGCGGGTACCCGGCATCTTCCAGCGGTACGAGAACGCGATGAGCCAGTTGCTGCGCGGCAACGGCCTGGATATGACGTGGGCGCGGGGGGTACACGGGGCGATGCGCGAGGACGGCCTGACCGGGGTCGAGACCGAGGGCTGGCAGCGCTCGTTCGCCGGCGGTACGGGCAGCGCGCTGCTCGCCCACGGTGCGTCCCAGGAACTGCGTGACAGGCTGGTCGGGGTCGGCATGCCGGCCGAGGACCTGGACGTGATGGCGGCCGTGACGCTGGACCCGCGACTCGTCCTGCGGGGGGTACTGCTGCTGTCGACCATCGGCCGCAAGGCGGCGCGGTAGCGCCGCGCCGGCCGGTGACCGCTACCTGAGCGGGTGAGGCGATGAGCGGCGATCCCGGGGTACCCGCCCAACCGGCCGCGAGCCGCGAACCCACCGCGGCGAAGGCGGCCGGGGACCTGACCGGGCAGGTTCTCGCCTCGTTCCGGGACACTCCCGACCCGCGCCTGCGCGAGGTACTCACGGCGCTCGTCCGGCACCTGCACGCGTTCGTGAACGAGGCTAGGCCGACGCTGCGCGAGTGGCAGCAGGCGATCGGGTATCTCACCGCGGTCGGCCAGACCTGCGACCCGGTCCGCCAGGAGTTCGTACTGCTCAGCGACGTCCTCGGCGTCTCCATGCTGGTCGAGCTGCTCAACGAGGCCGGGCCGGCGCCCGGGGCCACAGCCGCCGCCAGCGCGGCTGCCGGAGACGGCGGAGATGCTGCGGTGCAACGGCTGCCGGTGACCGCCTCGACCGTGCTCGGCCCGTTCCACCTGACCGCGTCCCCGCCCCGGTCCATCGGTGACACGATCAGCGTCATCGGCGACTGCACGCCGCTGCTGGTCGAGGGGAGAGTTGTCTCGACCGACGGCACCCCATGCCCCGGGTCCAGTGTGGACGTTTGGCAGTGCGACCCGCACGGCTTCTACGACGTCCAGGTACCCGACGCGCAGGAGCCCGGCAACGGCCGCGGGCTGTTCGTGGCCGACCCGTCCGGCGGGTTCCGGTTCGTCACCGTCGTACCCAGCCACTACCCGATCCCCACCGACGGTCCGGTGGGGCAACTGCTCCAGGCCACCCGCCGGCACCCGTACCGCCCCGCGCACATCCACTTCCAGGTCCACGCCGCGGGCCACGCGCCGCTGACCACGCACATCTTCATGCCGGAGAGTCCGTACCTGGAATCAGACGCGGTCTTCGCGGTCAAGCCATCGCTCATCTGCTCGCTCTCCACTGTGGACGATCCGGAGGCGGGCGGGCGAGCCGGTATCCGCGGCCCGTTCCTGCGTACCGAGGTGGAGCTGGTACTCGCCCCGCTCGCCTGACCGGCGGCGGCGCCGGTCCACCGCGAGGCTCGCGATCGCGGTGATCGCCAGTACCCCCACGATGACGGCGAGCGAGAACCCGGCCCCGATGACGGGTACCGGCACGGCGACCAGACTCTCCACATGCGACCCGCGCAGCGCCTCGGAGACGAGCCGGTCCGGAGGTCTCTTCCGCCCGGGTGGCCGGGCCCACGGCACCGGGTCGTCCACTATGGACAGGCTATGATGACCAGCTCCTGCGGTACCGGATGGCCGGCGGCGTTCTCTGTCCATAGTGGACAGCTGGGGCGGGGCCCCGGCCAGGGTTGGTCACAGCCAGCCGCGGCGGCCGGCCTGCAGGCCGGCCTGGAAACGGGTCTGCGCACCCATCAGCCTCATGATCCGGTGTACGTGCCGGTGCACGGTGCGCACGCTCCACCCGAACGTCCGGGCAATGGATTCGTCGGTGCAGCCGGCGGCGAGCAGGCCGAGCAGGTCCCGGTCGCGGTCGGTCAGTGTCGCGTGCCCGTCGGCCGAGGTCGACTGGTTCAGCGGAACGGCCCGCTCCCAGAGCGCCTCGAACAGCTCGCACAACGCCGCGAGCAGCGAGGACGGGTGCACCAGGTAGGCGTCCTCGGCCCGGTTCTGCCCGGAGGTCGAGACCGGGATGAGCGCCAGGCTCTCGTCGGAGATCGCCATCTTCATCGGCAGCGAGCTCGCGACGCGGGCCCGTTCGCCGTGCCGGATACCGTTCCAGATCTCGGCGATGCGGCCCGGCTCACCGAGGCCGGTACGGTCGTAGAGGGTGCGGTACCGGACCCGGCCCTCGTCGAGCAGTCGATACTCGTCGATGTTGCCCTCGGGCTGCTCGGCGGTGTACGGCGGCTTGTCCAACACC
>JAFMQQ010000112.1 GCA_017354595.1 Micromonosporaceae bacterium | reverse complement strand
CGTTCCGGCGTGCCGGCCCGATGCCGCATCGGACGCGCCGGCCGTGTTGACGACGCCGCCGCGCGGGAGTACTCCCCTCCTTGCGCCCGCAATTCTGCCCGAGCGGTCAGGCCGGGCGCGAGGCAGGGTCGGCCGGATCACCCGGTACGCTGATCGACCATGGTGATCGAGGTTGCTCAGTTCGACATCGTGCCCGGGCAGGAGGAGGATTTCGCGGCCGCCTTCGGCCAGGCAAGGGACCTGCTCACCGGTACGGTCGGCTGCCGGACCGTACGGATGACCCGCGGCATCGAGTCGCCCTCCCGGTTCGTGCTGCTGGTCGAGTGGGACAGCGTCGAGGCGCACCTGGAGAACTTCCGCGGCTCGCAGCGGTTCACCACCTGGCGCGGGCTGCTCGGGCCATACTTCGCCAGTGCACCGCAGGTCGAACACTTCGCCGACCTGGCCGGCTGAGCGCTACGCCGGCAGCGCCGCCGCCTGTCCACAGTGGACGTACGAACGGGGGAAGCCATGGCCGAGACCGAGATCGCGCGCTGCCTTCAGCGGGCCGGCCGGTGGGACCTGGCACTGACCGCGCTCCCAGCCGGCGACGGCGCGGCGGCGGCGCGGGCACAGATTCTGGTGGACCGGCAGTTCTGGCGCCTCGACCCGCCGGAGGAGGCCCTGGAAGCGGTCGACGCGCTCGACGGCACACCGCTGGCGGCCCTGCTGCGCGGCCAGGTCCGGTACTGGCGGCTGATGGTGCCCCGGTTCGAGCAGCCGGATGCACCGCCACCAGTACCCGAGGGCGAGGCGGCGGCGGTCAGCGAGGACTTCGCCCGCGCCGCCGACGATCCGGGGCTGGCCGGCTGGGCCGCCTTCTGGCACGGCCTGCTCGACGAGAACCTGCACGACCGGCCGGAGCGCGCGGCCGACGGGTACGCCCAGGCGGCGGCGAGCGCGCGCCGGCGCGGGGACCGGTTGCTCACCTCCTACGCGGTACGGCACCAGGGCTTCCAGCACATCGCGGCCGGCCGGCGGGAGGAGGGGATCGGGTCGCTACGCCGGTCGCTGCACCTGCGTGCCTCGCTCGGCGCGGTACCGGCGACCGCCGCGGCCCAGCTCGCCCTCGCCGACCAGTTGCCGCCCGGGGATGAGCGCAGCGCGTTACGCGAGGCGGTCGGGGCCACCGCCCGGGAGATCGGCCTGACCTGGGTACAGCGTGCTCTTGCAGCAGGCGAGTAGCCCGATGCGTCCCACCCTGAGGCTGGTTCCGAACCGAGCTACGCGCGCGCGGCCCGGGAGGCCGGGCTGGGGTAGCCGGCCGGTACGACCGGCCGGCCAAGCCGTGCGGCCAGCCGCGGCAGCAACTGCCCGAGCGGCGCGTCGATCGCCAACTGAGCGTGGGTATCGCCGCGGGTGGATCCCTGGTTGACGATCGCGACCGGGATACCGAGCCGGCTGGCGCGCAGCACGAACCGCCGGCCGGACATCACCGTCAACGACGAGCCGAGCACCAGCAGCGCCCGGGCTCCTTCCACCACCTCGAAGGCGGCCCGCACCCGGTCGACCGGAACGTTCTCGCCGAAGAAGACCACGTCCGGCTTGAGTACGCCGGCACACGACTCGCACGCCACGACCTGGAAGCCGGTCACCGCTGCCTCGTCCAGCTCCGCGTCGCCGTCGGGGTTGACCGTCATCGTGGTCGGGACGAACCCGCCGTTCGCGGCGCGCAGCCGGCTGTCGAGCCGCTCGCGCGGGCTGCGCTGCCCGCAGTCGAGGCAGATCACCATATCCAGGCTGCCGTGCAGCTCGATCACGCCGCTCGCGCCACCCGCCTGGTGCAGACCGTCGACGTTCTGCGTCACGATGCCGCGCACCAACCCGGCACGCTGCAGCTCGGCGACCGCGTGGTGGCCGGCGTTCGGCGTGGCGCGGGCGATGGTCCGCCAGCCGAGATAGCTGCGCGCCCAGTACCGGCGCCGCGCGGCGGGGTCGCGGCTGAAGGTCTGGTACGTCATCGGCGCGAACCGGCGGGCAGCACCGGTCGGCCCGCGGTAGTCGGGGATACCGGACTCGGTGGAGATCCCAGCCCCGCTGAGCACGGCCACCTCACCGCCCCCGACCAGCCAGGTCAGCTCCGCCAGCTGAAGTTCCACGCGCTCAATACTGCCGCAGCCGCCGATACACTCGCGGTTGTGTCCGCGATCGAGGCTGTCGCCGCCGCCGGCCTGCCGCACCGGGTGATCCGGTACGGCCCGGTCGGCAGCGTGGCCGAGGCGGCCGCCGCCCGCGGCGTCGAGGTTCCCGACGTGGTGAAGACCATCGTGGTACGGCGCGCCGCCGGCGACCACGTCTTCGTTCTGGTACCCGGCGACCGGGTCATCTCCTGGCCGAAGTTGCGCGCCCTGCTGGGGGTCAACCGGCTCTCCCTGCCCGACGCGGGCCAGGCCAAGGCGGCGACCGGGTACGAGCGGGGCACCATCACGCCGTTCGGCGCCACGACCGCATGGCCGGTAGTGGCGGACGAGCGGATACGGGGGCGGGAGATCACCCTTGGCGCGGGCGAGCACGGCGTCGCGGTGGCGGTACCGGCGGATGCTGCGCTGGCACACCTGCGCGCGACCGTGGCGGACGTGACAGATCCCGAACCGGCGCCCCGACCGGCATGATCCTGCGTACCGAGCGGCTGGTGCTCCGCCGCTGCCAACCGTCCGATGTGGACGATCTGCTCGCGCTGCACAACGACCCTGAGGTGATGCGGTACATCGACGGCGGCGAGCCGACCCCGCGGGCAGAGATCGAGCAGGAGCAGTCGTTCTGGGGCGGCGACCCGATCCTCGGCAGGCTCGCCGCGCACACGCCCGACGGCGAGTTCCTGGGCTGGTTCGGCCTGCGTACGCCGGACACCGACTGGATCGTCGGCGAGCAGCCGGGCGATGCCGAACTCGGCTACCGGCTGCGCCGCGCGGTCTGGGGTCGGGGCCTTGCCACCGAGGGAGCACGCGCTCTGGTCGGGTACGCCTTCACCGAACTGCGGGTGCCACGGGTCATCGCCACCACCATGGCGGTCAACACGGCCTCGCGACGGGTCATGGAGAAGGTCGGCCTGCGGTACCTGAACACCTTCCACCTGCAGTGGCCGGACCCGCTCCCCGGGACCGAGCACGGCGAAGTCCTCTATGGAGTGACCCGCGCGGAGTGGCTGCGCCGCGATAACGGGTAGCCGGCGTCCACTCAGGACGGCCAGGACTGCCCCATCGGCGCGCTACTTGACGCCGGCCATGTCCATCGCGCGCAACTCCTTCTTCAGCTCCGCGATCTCGTCCCGGATCCGTGCCGCCAGTTCGAACTGCAGCTCCCTCGCCGCGGCGAGCATCTGCCCGTTGAGGTCCTGGATCAGCTGTGCCAGATCCGAGCGGGCCATCCCCTCGCGGGAGGTCGGCGCCACCCTCCCCCGGCTGCGCGTCTCCGGTACCGGCGCCTTGCCGCGCGACATCTGACGGCCGCCACCGCCGACCATCTCCTCGTTCTCCTCGGCCGCTCGGTAGATGTCGTCCAAGATGTCGTGGATCTTCTTGCGCAACGGCTGCGGATCGACTCCGTGCGCCTCGTTGTAGGCGACCTGCTTGGCCCGGCGCCGGTTCGTCTCGTCGATCGCGTTCGCCATCGACGGGGTCACCTTGTCCGCATACATGTGCACCTCGCCCGAGACGTTGCGCGCGGCCCGGCCGATCGTCTGTACCAGCGAGGTGCCGCTGCGCAGGAAGCCTTCCTTGTCCGCGTCGAGGATCGCGACCAGGCTCACTTCGGGCAGGTCGAGTCCCTCCCGCAGCAGGTTGATCCCGACCAGCACATCGAAGTCGCCCTTGCGCAGCTCGCGCAGCAGCTCGACCCGGCGCAGAGTGTCCACTTCGGAGTGCAGGTACCGCACCCGGATACCGTGCTCCAGAAGGTAGTCGGTGAGATCCTCGGCCATCTTCTTGGTCAGCGTGGTGACCAGTACCCGCTCGTCCCGCTCGGCCCGCAACCGGATCTCGTGCATCAGGTCGTCGATCTGGCCCTTGGTCGGCTTGACCACCACCTGCGGGTCGACCAGGCCGGTCGGCCGGATCACCTGCTCGACCACCTCGCCCTTGCTGTGCCGCAGCTCCCAGGGGCCGGGGGTGGCGGAGAGATAGACGGTCTGACCGACCCGTTCCAGGAACTCGTCGAAGCGCAGTGGCCGGTTGTCCGCCGCCGATGGCAGCCGGAACCCGTGATCGATCAGCATCCGCTTCCGCGACGCGTCGCCCTCGTACATCCCGCCGATCTGCGGCACGGTGTTGTGCGACTCATCGATGACGGTGAGGAAGTCGTCGGGGAAGTAGTCGAGCAGGCAGTTGGGCGGCTCGCCATACTGCCTGCCATCGATGTGCATCGAGTAGTTCTCGATCCCCGAGCAGAAGCCGACCTGGCGCATCATCTCTACGTCGTAGGTGGTACGCATCCGCAACCGCTGCGCTTCCAGCAGCTTGTTCTGGCCCTCCAACTCGGCCAGCCGCGCCTCCAGCTCCGCCTCGATACCGCGGATCGCCCGCTCCATCCGGTCCGGGCCCGCCGCGTAGTGGGTGGCCGGGAAGATCAGCAACTCGTTGACCTCGCGCACCACCTCGCCGGTGAGCGGGTGGAGGTAGTAGAGCTTCTCCACCTCGTCGCCGAACAGCTCGATCCGCAGGGCCAGCTCCTCGTATGCCGGGATGATCTCCAGCGTGTCGCCGCGGACCCGGAACGTGCCGCGCTGGAACGCCAGATCGTTGCGGGTGTACTGGATGTCGACCAGGCCGCGCAGCAACTTGTCGCGCTCGATCTCGTCGCCCACCCGGACGCCGATCGCCAACTCCATGTATTCCTCAGGAGTCCCGAGGCCGTAGATGGCACTGACCGTGGCCACCACGATGGTGTCCCGCCGGGTCAGCAATGCCCGGGTCGCCGAGTGGCGCAGCCGCTCCACCTCTTCGTTGATGGAGGAGTCCTTCTCGATGTAGGTATCGGTCTGCGGGATGTAGGCCTCGGGCTGGTAGTAGTCGTAGTAGCTGACGAAGTACTCCACCGCGTTGCGCGGCAACAGCTCCCGGAACTCCTTGGCCAGCTGTGCGGCGAGGGTCTTGTTCGGTGCCAGTACAAGGGTCGGCCGCTGCAGCCGTTCGACCAACCAGGCGGTGGTCGCGCTCTTGCCGGTACCGGTCGCGCCGAGCAGGACCACATGCCGGTCGCCGCGGCGCACACGACTCTCAAGCTCGTCAATGGCAGCCGGCTGGTCGCCAGCGGGCTGGTAGTCACTGACCACTTCGAAGCGGCCGTCGAGGCGCGGAACGTTGAGCGGCATGTGCCAAACGTACGCCGGCGGTCTGACAAGTTGCGCGCGTATAGCGCGCCAGCGGCCCTGACAAGTTGCGCGCGTGTAGCGCGCCAGCGGCCCTGACAAGTTGCGCGCGTGTAGCGCGCCAGCGGCACCGCAAGTTACGCGCGTGTACCGCGGCGGTGGCGTGACGGTTTCCCGGCTGGCACTGGAAAGACGGGACAAGCCGATTGTGTGGTGGAACTCACCGCGATACCGTCGATGCGTGGGCCGCTCGCGGCGGCCAACCTGGAGCACGACCGGGCCTCCACACCGGCCGGTCCTGCCCGGCGCGTGGGTTGCAGCCACGGCATTGCGACCGGCGAGCGCACCCGACGTGGTCGCGCCGCAAGGCGCCGACGGGCCCGCCGCGAGCGGCCTAACTAGTGCCTACCATCCTTGCGTTGCAACGGTTTCGCCCCCATGCCCGGCGCGGCAGGATTAGGGTTGCAATCAGGTCATCGGCACCCGGCACCCCGTCACCCGATACGGACGGGAGCGTTCAACCCCTCGTGAGACCACCCCCCATCGGCCGGACCGCGACGCGCGGCCAGCCAACCGCGCGCCCCGGGAGCGTACGCCGCCGCGAGCCACCCACCCGCTGGCAACCGGTCACCGCCATCGTCCTGCTCTGTGTGGCCGCCGCCGCTGGCGTTGGTCTGGGCGGTGGCCTGGTCTCCTGCCACCCACCCGTGCCGGACCAGCCCGCGCCCAGACCGGTCACGGCGGCCGAGGCCGGACTGCTCGCCGCCATGCGAATGCGCGACTACCAGGACGGGTACGCCGACTTCCGGGCAGTGGTCGGCAACGCGGCGGACGCAGTACGCATCACCGGCCGGCTGGACTGGCGCCGGCCGATGGCCTACTTCACCAGCGTCGGTGCCACACCGGGTCCCGCCGATGGGTTGATCGAGGCGGTACCCCGGCTGGTGGCGGTACACGCCGGACGCCCGGCGACGGTCAGCGCCGAGCCGGGTGCCGGCCCGAGTGCCGCGCCGGATGGCGACACCGCTGGCCCACCCGAGGTACCGCCGGACGACGGCTGGCGGATCCGCGGCCTGGCGCCAGAGGGCCCGTCCGCGTCCGGCTTCGACATCCTGATCAACCTGCTCTTCGCGCTCGCCTCGCCACAGCAGGACCCGGTGCAGCCCGCGGCGCACTTCGTCCGACAGGACACAGTGGACAGTTCCCGGGTCGTCGTCCTCGATGCGCCCCCACCCCCCACGTCCAAGACATCCGAGGTCCGGTACTGGCTGGACGGCAGCGGCCGGCTGCTCCGGCTGGAGGCGCTGCTGACCGAGAACATCCCGGTGCGGGTGGACATCGAGCGCGCCGGACGGTCCGGGAGCGCGACGCCCGGCGCGGTACCAGTGATCGACCTGCTCGGTGGGGCGCCGGTGACACCGCGCCCGGTCACCAGCGACGAGGCGAAGATGCTGGCCCACCTACCAACCCGCGACCGGTCCTCCGGTGGCGGACGGGTCACCGTCGATCTCCCGGTACAGCCGGCCAGCCTGATCCATGGCAACGGATGGCTGGACTGGCGCGCCTGCCGCGTGTCGCTGGCCCTGGGCAACCCGGATGACGACACACAACGCACCCAGATGCGCGCCGACGGGCAGCGGGCCAGCCAGCTCGGCCGTACCGGTGGCTGGCTGACCACCACCTGGTCCAGCCGGCCGGAGAGCGACCTGACCATTCTGGTCGCTTCCGCACTCGCCGCGACCAGCGCCCAGTCCGGTCTGGCAAACCTGTCCGGCCTGGCGGACCTGTCCGGCGTGGCCGACCCGGGCGCCGACTCCGCAACCTTCCTGCGCCGGGACAAACTGCGGGGGGTACCGGTCAGCGTCTTCGAGATCCGCACCGCGGGCGAACACGCGCGGCCCGGACAGGGGCGGCTGCGCTACTGGGTCGATCGCACCGGAGTGCTCCGCCGGCTGGAGTTGCGTACCGACCTGGGCGCCTTCGCCCACCTGGACATCACGCCGGCCCCGGTGCCGAACCTGCCCCGGCCGGGTTGACCGCCGACCCGGACTCGGTCAACCGCGGGCCAACCGGTCCCGCCAGACTTCGTCCACCTGGCGGTGGAGCTGTTCCAGCGTGCCGTCGTTGGTGAGTACCACATCGGCGACCGCCCGGCGCTGGTCGTCGGTCGCCTGCGCGGCGATCCGGGACCGCGCTTCCTGCGCGCTCATCCCGCGTTCCCGCACCAGCCGTGCGACCCGGGTCGCCTCCGCCGCCAGCACCACGACCACCAGATCGAAGCCGCCGGCCAGGCCCGCCTCGACCAGCAGCGGCACGTCGTTGACCACCACCGCGTCGCTCGGTGCCGCCGCGGCCAGCTCAGCGGTACGCGCCCGTACCCGGGGATGGATGATGCGTTCGAGACGGTGGCGGGCGCCCTCGTCGGCGAAGACCAGCCGCCCCAGCGCGGCGCGGTCCAGCCCGCCGTCCGGGGCGAGTACCCCGGGCCCGAACGCGGCCACCACCTCGGCGAGCCCCTCGGTGCCTGGGGCCACCACCTCGCGCGCCAGCGTGTCCGCGTCGATCACGATCGCGCCGTGCTCGGCGAGGCGCGAGGCGACCGCGCTCTTGCCGGCACCGATCCCTCCGGTCAGCCCCACCATCAGCACGGGACCATTCTGCCGCGGCGTACCCCGCCCGGGCCGGAAAGGACGCCCGAACCCGAAGGGCGCCCGGTCCACTGTGGACCGGACGCCCTTGACGGCGTTCATTTCAGCCCTTGCCGCCGGCCAGCTTCTCCCGCAGCGCGGCGAGCGCCTCGTCGGTGGCGAGCGTGCCGCTGGGCTCCTCGGCCGGCTTGCTCGCCGGTGGCGCGG
>JAFMQQ010000111.1 GCA_017354595.1 Micromonosporaceae bacterium | reverse complement strand
ACACCTCCCACCCGCCGGCGGAGCCCAACGATCGCCACCCGGTCGCCGGCCGGGCCGCGGTCGTCGGTACCGCGCGCGGCAGCGCCGCGGCCTGCGTGCAGGGCCTGGACCGGCCGGCGACCAGCGTGGGTCCGCAGTGGCTAGAGACCGAGGTGGACCTGCCCGGTGGTGGCGAGGGTCGGGTCGGGTACCTGCACCTGGTCGGCGGGGACCCGGCGGCCGCACTCGCCGACTTCGACCGGCTCGCCGCCGACATACCCGGCGCGGTTGCCGCTGCGACCGCGCTCTGGGAGGCCGAGATCGCCGCCGCGTTCACGCCCGGCAACGGCCGGTGGAGTGGCTGCCTGCCGGTCCTGCGTACCGGGAACGCCGCCCTGCGCCGGCTCTACTATCTCGGTGCGCTCGGCGTGATGTACATGCGCCGCGACACCCCGGCGAGCACCCTGCGCCGGGCGTACGACACCCTCATGCCCCGGTACTGGCAGACGACCACGTTCATCTGGGACTACATGCTCAGTTCCTGCGTGCACGCGCTGCTCGACCCGGCGCCGATGCGCCAGCAGCTGGCACTCTGGATGAGCCTGGACATCCACACGCACTTCGGTACCGAATGGCAGCACGGCAGTCCGGTGGGCTACTGGTACGCGGTCAACGACTATGCCATGACCCGGCTGGTGCGCGAGTACGTACGGTGCACCGGTGACACCGGCTTCCTGGATGAACAGTTCGCCGCCGCCAGCGGCGTCCGCAAGCCGGTCGCCGGTCACGTCGTGGACTGGGCGCGCGCCTGGCAGGGGCTGCGCGGCGCGCACGGCCTGGCCGACTACGGCGAGATGGACAACCTGCTGGAGTGTGTCAGCTCGTACACCCACGAGGTGGCGAGCTTCAACGCCGCCAATGTCTGGGCGCTGCGCGCCGCCGCCGAGATCGCCGACGCGCGCTCCGATCCGTCGCTGGCTCGGCGGCTGCGGCAGGAGGCGGCGGAGCTTTTCGCGAGAGTCAACGCGTTGTATGTGCCGGGCGGTTGGTGGCGGTCCGGCCAGCCGGACGGGTCGCTGGTACCGGTGAAGCACTGCCTCGACTTCGCCAACGTGGCCCTGGCCGCTGGCGAGGACCTCAGCCCGACCCAGCGGGCGGAGATGGTCGCCTTCTTCCAGCGCGAGCTGCGTACCGCATCGTGGCTGCACGCGCTATCGCCGTGGGATCCCGACGCGTCGTACAGCCGCCGCCCGGACCACCAGTGGAACGGTGCGTACACCGCCTGGCCGGCCGAGGCGGCCCTGGCGCTGTACCGGTTGGGGCGTGCCGATCTGGTCGCCGACTGGCTGCCGGGTCTGGCCCGCACCGCGAACCAGGGCCCCTTCGGGCAGGCCCACTTCACCCTGGACGCCGCGCCGGGAGTGGCCGGTGGGGCGGCCAAGGCACCGCCGCAGCCGCCGTACCTTACCGACTGGGCCTGCTCCTCCTCGGGCGCCTGGGTCGAGCTGGTGCTGTGCGGCGTCTTCGGTCTGGCGGTACCGCTGGTGGGTGAGCCGACCGTGACGCCGAGGCTTTCCGGCATCGACCCGGACGCGACGCTCTCCGGCCTGGTGCTGCGCGGGCGGCGGTACGCGGTCTCCGCGAGCGGCCTGCGGGCCGAGGACTGACCCGGACCGGTCAGGTGCCCCGCGGGCGGCGGGCGACCAGCAGTACGTGCGTCTCCGGCCAGTCCAGCGGCTCACCGTCGAGTGTGGAGAGTGAGGCGATGGGTTTGCCGGCGGGGTGGGTGGAGCCGGCATCAGGGCGCGCCAGCCGGTGCTGGACGATCCAGTCGTTGCGCCAGGCCCGGGACACCGGGTCCACCTCGAAACCGACCTCGCGCAGCAGCGCCACCCAGTCGGCGTACTCCATCCCGCAGAACTGCTCGTGCGCCTCGGACAGCCAGTTGTCCACATAGTCCTTGTGGGTCAGGAAGTCCATCGCGTCCGCCAGCCGGATCTCGACCGCCCCGTCCGGCCGGGCAGTGTAATCCATCGGGAACCGGTAGTCGGTCGCGAACTGGTCCAGCCGGGCCCGGGTGGACAGGCCGGCGACGTACGCCGCCACCTCACCCAGTGCCAGCTCGCCCAGATCCCGGCGGGCGCTGTCCGGCGAGGCACCGTCCGTTGTGGACAGTCGCATCAGGACGGTACGGTCCCGGCCGGCCGGGCCGCAGACATCGCTGTTGATCCAGACCCCACCCGGTACCGTCTGCGTGTAGATCGCCTCCGCGAACCGGCGCACCGACTCGAGCCGGTCGCCGTAGGACCAGATCTCGTGGGTGAGAGCGAAGCTGAGCGTGGTGTCCACCGAGCGCGCCGCCAAGACCGCTCCGCCGAGCACGTTACGGCAGTAGAAGTACGTGTTCGGGTTGGTGAACTCGCCCTGTGCCTTGCGGTGCACACACTCCTCGTACAGGTGCCGGGCCACCTCCACGCCGATCAGGTCGCTCTCCCGCAGCGCCGGCTCCCGGTCGGCCAGCGCCAGTACCGCGCCGTTGCCGCAGCCGATGTCCACGATCCGGCCGGGACGGATGTGGTCGCGGGCCAGCGCCCACTTGCGGGCGGCGGATCCCTCGAAGGATTCGGCGTAGGTGTGGTAGTCGCGGGTCGTGGTCAGCCCGCCCTCGTCGCCGACGACCGGGTCGTTGACCACAGTCCGCACGTGGGCGTCCAGCCGGTACCGCTCCAGCACGTCCACGCTGGCCGGGTGTGCCAGTTCCCGCCACTGCGGATCGCCGGCGGCCAGCATCAGCAGCACATCCCACGGCCGCGGCGGCACCGGATCGAACTCCGCCTCCACCCCGGCCACGGTGAAGCCGAGGCGCCGGTACAGCTGCGCGACCTCGGGGGTGGAGCAGGCGACCAGCGTTGTCTCCGGGGTCAGGCGCAGCCCGAGAGTGGCCTCGACGTTCTTCAGCGTCACCTCGGCGAACCGGTCGGTGTGCGCGGTGTCGAAGACCGGTACCACCAGGCAACGCTGCCTCTCGGCCAGGCTGAACCGTTCGATCGCGGCCTCCCGGCGGTGGTACGGCACCGGGTTGCGCCGGGTGTTCTCGTGGTTGGCCGAAGTGACCGCCCACACCACGCTCGTCCCTTCGCTGGCGAGCTTGTTCAGGTACTCGGCCTGGAACCGGGTGAGCAGGTGGTGCCGGCCGGGGAACAGGATGTACTGCACGCCGCCATTATCCGGTACCCCGCTGCTGCGAGTCGGGGCCGCCCTGGCGGGCGACCCCGATGCTCCACAGTGGACGCTTTGGCTAGGGCAGCATCCAGCCGAGTACCGCCGTCGACTGCAGGTACACCAGCAGGCACATGCCGGCCACGAAGAGCAGGCTCCAGAAGAAGACCCGGCGGAAGATGTCGCCTTCCTTGCCGTGCAGGCCCACCGCGGCCGCCGCGATCGCCAGGTTCTGCGGCGAGATCATCTTCCCGAGTACGCCACCCGACGAGTTCGACGCCGCCATCAGGGTGGCGCTCAGGTTGGCCTTGCCGGCCGCGGTCACCTGCAGCGCACCGAACAGCGAGTTGGACGACGTATCGGAGCCGGTGACAGCGACACCCAGCCAGCCGAGCAACGGCGAGAGCACCGCGAAGGCGGCGCCGGCCCGGGCCATCCAGGTGCCCAACGTCGCGGTCTGCCCGCTGCCGTTCATCACGTACGCCAGCGCGAGCACCAGGGCCACCGTCAGGATGGCGAACTTGAGCTGGTTGAGCGTCCGCCCGTAGGCGCGTACGGCCCGTCCGGCCGACAGCCGCAGCAGCGGCACCGTGATGATGCCGGCGATCAGCAGCAGCGTGCCGGCCGCGCTCAGCCAGTTGAACTTGAACACCGAGATGGTGGAGACCTTGCCGGCCGCGCTCTGGATATGCATGCCGGGCCAGTTGAAGGACCGGGTCACCTTGTTCAGCCAGTCCAGGATCGGGTGGATCTGGGCGACCACGAAGATCACGATGATCACCAGGTACGGCAGGTAGGCGCGCAGCTCCTCGGAGCGCGAATCGGGGTGCTCCACCCGCCGCTGGAAGCCGGCGTCCGGTTGATCCACCGCGGCACCGGCCACCGGTCGTACCGTCGCGGGTACCACCGACGCGGTGCCCGGCTGCCATACCCGCAGCAGCAGCACCACCGCACCCGCGGAGACCAGCGAGGCGATGACATCGGTCAGCGGTACCGAGATGAAGTTGGAGGTGACGAACTGCGCGACCGCGAAGACCAGGCCGCATACGACCGCGGGCAGCCAGGTCTGCCGCACGCCGCGCCGACCGTCCACAATGAACACCAGTGCCAGCGGGACGAACAGCGCGAGGATCGGGGTCTGCCGGCCGACCGTGGAGCCCAGGTCGTGGGCGGAGAAGCCGGTCACCGTGGAGAGCGTGGTGATCGGGGTGGCGAGCGCGCCGAAGGCGACCGGCGCGGTATTTGCCACCAGGCCCACGGTCGCCGCGCGCAGCGGGCTGAAGCCCAGCGCGATCAGCATCACGGCCGTGATGGCGACCGGTGCGCCGAAGCCGGCCAGGGCCTCCATCAAGGCGCCGAAGCAGAACGCGATGATGATCGCCTGGATCCGCTGGTCGTCGCTGACCCGGCTGAACGAGCGCCGCAGCACATCGAAGTGGCCGGTGTCCACGGTCATGTTGTAGACCCAGATCGCGTTCACCACGATCCACAGGATGGGGAACAGGCCGAACGCCGCGCCGATCGAGGCGGAGAGGAACGCCTGCCCGACCGGCATCGGATACACCACGGTGGCCACGATGAGGGCGACCGCGAGCGCGACCAGCGAGGAGATCCACGCGGTGACCCGCAGGATGCCCAGCATGACGAAGAGTACGAGCAGCGGCAGCGCGGCGAAGATGGCGCTGAGCCCGAGTGAGTGCGCAATCGGATCGAGGACCTGGCGGTACATCGGATCACCCCGCTCCAGCCTGATGTTCTGGTCCGGTCTGAGTTTCTGGCCGCCGGCATCGCTGCACGCGCACACGTGCGGCTAGCCGTCAGTTTCGAAGCATCGTCACATCGAGATCACCAACAGCTGCCGGCGATTCGCCGGACGGTACCGGCTGATCTGTGAACGGTCGCGCCACGATCCCGCGGGCGGTGAACGGTCAGCCGGTGGCCGGTTGGCTCTCGGTGCGGTACCACCCGCGCCGGCGGCCGAGCCTTGCGGCGGCGTGCCGGATCACCGGCCAGCTCGCCTGGGTGCAGATCCACCACCGCGTCGGCGTCCTGCTCCCGGTTGCCCAGCGCGTGTTCGCCGGCCTGGCACCGGAAGGCGGCGCCGGTTGCGGCGCGGTACGCGGCCAGACCACCAGGTCTCCGACCGCCGGCGGGTGGGTGCGCACGCCAGGCCGGACCATCGGCGACGGCGACCGTGCTCGGCATGATGCAGATGCGCGCCTGATTTCGCTATCGGCATCGCGGATGCGAGCTAGGTGCTGCACTGCTCCCGTGATCTGCGAGCGCGTTTCGGCGCCTCGCGGGCCGGGAAGGATCCCCGGATGAGGCAGCAGACTCCGCGGGACGAGCCCGGGGGCGAGCATCCGGAGCAACCCGATCGGCCCGACCGGGCACGGGACGCCAACCCCGACGTGGTGGCCGAGGCGGACGATCCCGATCCGTACGCGCGCGAGTTCGCCATCGACGAGTTGACCGGGCCCGGCGACGAGGACTGACCGACCAGGCTCACCGCACGAATAGACACAGTAGACGGTCAAGTCCACAGTGGATACTCCAGGCCGCGCTGCCCTTCGGCAGCCCGCAGGTTGATCCGACGGTTTGACGCCGGGTACCACCGGGAACCGCGAGAGGTCAGCCTCAAGGAGGTCCGCTGTGAGGGAACTTGCGGAAAGCAGTCTACGACTGCACCTGGGTGCCGTCGACGACGTGATCGTGCTGCTGTACTTCGTCACCGTACTGGGTGTCGGCCTGGTGGCAAGGCGCGCGGTACGCACCAGCAATGACTTCTTCCTCTCCGGGCGCGCACTGCCGGCCTGGGTGACCGGGCTCGCCTTCGTCTCGGCGAACCTCGGCGCCATCGAGATGCTCGGCATGGCCGCGAACGGTGCCCAGTACGGCGCCATGACGCTGCACTACTACTGGGTCGGCGCGATACCGGCGATGGTGTTCCTCGGCCTTGTCATGATGCCGTTCTACTACGGGTCCCAGGTACGCAGCGTTCCGGAGTACCTGCGCCGGCGGTTCAACGACCAGGCCCACCTGTTCAACGCGATCACCTTCGCGGTCGCCCAGCTGCTGATCGCCGGGATCAACCTGTTCGCGCTGGCGCTGGTGGTACACGATCTGCTCGGCTGGCCACTGTGGACAGCCATCCTGGTCGCGGCCGCGGTGGTGCTCGCGTACATCACCCTGGGCGGGCTGTCCTCGGCCATCTACAACGAGGTGCTGCAGTTCTTCGTCATCCTCGCCGGGCTGCTTCCGGTCACCATCGTGGGACTGGTCCGGGTCGGTGGTATCAACGGCCTGGCCGAAAAGGTGCGCCAGTCCTCGCTCGGGGACGCCGGCCTGCACACCTGGTCGGGTACCGCGTCGTCGGGCAACCCGCTGGCCGCCAACTGGTTCGGCATCATCTTCGGCCTGGGCTTCGTGCTCTCCTTCGGCTACTGGACGACGAACTTCGCCGAGGTGCAGCGGGCGCTGTCGGCCCGGAACATGAGCGCCGCGCGGCGTACCCCGCTGATCGCGGCGTACCCGAAGCTGCTCATCCCGGTGCTCACCGTCATTCCCGGCCTGGTTGCCCTGGTGACCATTCACGGGCTGGGTGCCAAGACCGGCGACCTGCAGTACAACAACGCCATCCCGCTGCTGATGCGCGACCTGCTGCCCAATGGCGTACTCGGTATCGCCGTGACCGGCCTGCTCGCCGCGTTCATGGCCGGCATGGCGGCGAACATCAGCGGCTTCAACACCGTCTTCACCTACGACATCTGGCAGGCGTACCTGGCGAAGAACCGGCCCGACGGGTACTACCTGTCGGTCGGGCGGGTGGCCACCGTGCTCGGCGTCGCCATCGGCATCGGCACGGCCTTCCTCGCGGCCGGCTACAACAACATCATGAACTACCTGCAGGCGCTCTTCTCGCTGTTCAACGCGCCGCTGTTCGCCGCGTTCATCATCGCCCTGTTCTGGAAGCGGATGACGGCCTGGGCTGGCTTCTGGGGGCTGCTGTCCGGGACTGCCGCCGCGTTGACGGTCTACGGTCTCTACCTGGCGAAGGTGCTGCACTTCGGCTCCGATCTGGGCGAGAGCTTCTGGGGCGCCGGGATCGGGTTCGTCGTGGTCGGCGTGGTGGCCGCATTGGTCACCGCGGTGACCCGGCCGAAGTCGGATGAGGAACTCTCCGGCCTGGTATGGGGCGTGGGCCGCACCCGCATCTCCGCGGGTGTGCTCGCCGGGGACCGGGCCTGGTACCGCAACCCGTGGTTGCTCGGCGGCGTGGCGATGACGCTGGCGATCGTGCTGTACGTGCCGTTCTGGTGAGGTCGGAAGGAGATGCTGTCATGTTCGACCTACGGTGGCTGATCGGCGGACTGTTCACTGTGTACGGTGTGCTGCTGACCGTGGTGGGCATGTTCGACCCGCCCGGCCAGGTGGCCAAGGCGCAGGGTGTGCGGATCAACCTCTGGGTGGGGCTGGGCATGCTCGTGCTCGGGCTGCTCTTCCTGCTCTGGCGCCTGCTCAGCCCGGACCAGCCGGAGCGACCGGCGGGCGTGCCCGAGCAGGCGACCAGCCGGGACGAGGAGCCGGTAGCCGCATACCGGGACTAGCTCAGTCCACAGTGGACTTCGATGCGGGGAGTCGCCGCCACCCGGGGTGCGGCGGACCGCCGCCTGGCAGGCCCGGGGTGGCACATCACCGGCGGCCTGGCATGCTTGCGTTGATGTATCTCGCCGAGCCCGCCGCGACCGACCGCGCGACCCCGCCCGGCCAGCGCACCACCGTCGCTGGCCGGGACGCACTGCCCACTGCACCGCCCGCGGCGCCGACCCGGCCGCCGCGGCTGCTGCAGATCGACGTGATGCGGCTGCTGATCTGCATCTCGGTGGTGGCCACCCACGTGGTCGCCAACGCCAACCCGGTGCAGAACGTGGCGTCCAACGCAGTGGTCAACACGCTGCACTACACCCGGCAGGGCTTCTTCTTCATCAGCGCGCTGGTGCTGGTACACA
>JAFMQQ010000013.1 GCA_017354595.1 Micromonosporaceae bacterium | reverse complement strand
GGCGGGTACGCCGCCGGCGGGGCAGCACCGCGGCGGCCACCGCGCCGCCGAGCAGCAGCAGTCCGGCGAGCGCGAGCAGCGGCTGTGCGCCGACCCGGTACGGGCGGACCTGGTCGGCCCGCAGCGGCTCGCCCGCCGCTGGGGTACGCGCGGTCGCCAGATCGCCACCGGTGTATGTGATCGCCGGATTCGCCGCCGCCCGGCCGTCCCCGCTGGGCGAGCAGGACACGGTCAGGAAGCCGGAGCCGAAGCAGAGCAGGGCCAGCAGCAGTACTGCGGGGGAGAGGACCCAGCCGGCGACCCGCCCGACCCGGCGCAGCAGCCGGGCCCGGCGGGTGGAAGCGGTGCTCGCCGGCCTGGACGCGGTGCGTACCGCCGCCGCCAGCGCCTGCGCGTCCGGGTAGCGCCGCGCCGGATCCTTGGCCAGCGCCCGCCCGACCACCGCGTCCAGGGCGGGTGGTATCTCCGCCGCCATGCGGCTGGGTACCGGTCGGGGCGCGTTCGCCACCGCGTAGGCGAGTTGTGGCAGCGAAGGTTCGTCGAACGGCCGGGTACCGGTCAGCGCGGCGTAGAGCGTGCCACCCACCGCGTAGATGTCACTGGATGTGGTGGCCGGTACGCCGCTCCACTGCTCCGGCGCCATGTATGCGATCGTGCCACCGGGCGGCCGGTCGATCGCGGTGGAACCGCTGTGCATCCACTCGGTACCCTCACTCAGCCCGAGATCCGCCTCCGGCAGCCGGCGGGAGAGTCCAAAGTCGACCAGCTTGACCGATGTGGACAGATCGAGGGTGGAATCCGCATCGGGCCATCCGGGCAGCAGCAGGTTGGCCGGCTTGAGATCGCCGTGTGCCAGACCGGCGGCGTGGATGGCCCCGAGCGCGTCGGCCGCCTGGCCGATCAGCTCCGCGGCCAGCGCCGGTGGCAGCCGCCCGTCCCGGTCCAGTACGTCCTGCAGGCTCGGCCCGTCGACCAACTCCATCACCAACCAGGTCAGGCCCTCCTGCTCGCCCACCTCGAAGACCCGGACAACGCCGGGATGGCGTACCCGAGCCGCCCGCGTCGCCTCCTCGCGCAGCCGGCGGCGCAGCTGCGGCGTGCTGTACGCCTCGTGCAGCACCTTCACTGCGACGGTCGCGGAATCCGCCAGCCGTTCGGCCCGGTACACCACACCCGTGCCGCCCCGCCCGAGTTCCCGGGTCAGCCGCAGCCCGGGCAGGACCGGGAGATCGGGTTCGAGTCCGGTCGTCGCGCTCATCCGCTCGCCGCCTGTGAGTCTCCGATGTGGACGGTACGGTCGAGTAGCTCGACCAGGTTGGGGAGTACCGCGACCAGCCCGGTGCGCAGCTCGGCCAGGTCGTCACCGGTCGGCTGGAGGCGTACCCGGCGAACCGGTTCCAGCAGCACGGCGATGCTGCGTCGGGCGTCGTCCCGCTCAGCCTCCTGGTCGGGGCCTGCCCTCCCGGTGCGCGCTGTGGCCGCCTCCGGTGCCAGGTCGAGCAGCTCGCGTGCCTCGGCGATGGCGCGGGTCACCAGCTGGTGCCGGGGCCGCTCCTCCAGCAGTAGCGTCAGCAGGCGCAGTAACCTGCGGGCGAGCCGGCGGATCTCCGCATCGGTGACCGGCGGCACAGCGCTGGACGGGCGGGCCGGCAGGCTGTCGATCCACGGCTCGATCGAGCCGCCCAGCCAGATCGGGCCGGAGGCGAGTTCGGCGTCCGGCTCGGGCATGCCGTGGCTGCCCCGGCGCCGCCATGCCGCGACCAGCTGCCGGCCGATGCCGAGCACATCGGCGATCTCCGCGATGCCGTACACGGCGTTGCGGGTGGTGGATCGGCGCGCGGGTGCGGGCGGGCGCTGCACATCCGGCAGCGTATGTTCTGATGACGCTGTCGTCAACAGAGGCGACGGCTGTCAGGTCGGCGTGGCGACCGGGATGAAGACCCGCATCACCGACGGCCCGCGATTCGCCCAGAGATAGTACGGGATCGCGGTCAGCCGGACCCGGCTGCCGGCACGCGCCGGCTGTTCGCCCAGCGTCGCCCAGCCCGAGCCGGCCCAGCCGGAGTCATCCCGCGCCAGCGCGGCCAGACGCACCACCGCCACCGGCTCGCCGAGCAGCTCGCGGCGCTCCTCGGACAGCGGCTCATCCAGCAGCAGCTCCACTTTGTTGAGGTCCACGCCGTCTGGCTGGTCCGGGCTCTCCAGGCAGTAGACCAGCGGACCGCGTTCGATGGCCACCTGTGCCCGTACCGCATCGACGGCCGGATGCGGCACGGTGAGCCGCACCGGCATCGGCAGCTCCAGCGTCACGGTGTCACCGTCGCGCCATTCCCGGGTGAGGTCGAGATAGCCGCGCTGCCCGGGTACCGCCGGGCCGGTCGCACCGTTCACGGCGATGGTCGCGCCCCGGCACCAGTCCGGTACCCGCAGCGAGAGTGTCCACTCTCGACCGTCGGTCCGGGCGACCGTGACACCGATGGTTGCGTCGAGCGGGTACCCGGTCCGGGTCTCGACCCGGATCCCGCGCGGGGTCGCGATGGTGGCCGATGCGTACTGGTGGATCTGCACGCCGCCGTCGGTGTGCGTGGCGAGGTACCCGCCCAGCGACGCGATGGTCCGGATGATGTTCGGCGGGCAGCAGGCGCACCGGAACCACGGTGGGCGGGTGCCGGGTGCCTCCGCCCGTTGTGGACGGACGTCGGTTGGGGCGGCCGGCCGGGCCACCCGGCGGTGCGCCGGGTTGTTGTAGAAGAACGCGTCGCGCTGCACCGAGGTGGAGGCGGCGAGCAGGTTGAACAGCGCCCGCTCGATCGCGTCGGCGAACCGGCCCTCGCCGGTGGCGAGCAGCAGGCGCCAGGAGAGCATGATGGCGGCGATGGTGGCACAGGTCTCGCCGTAGACCAGGTCCGGTGGCAGCTCGTACTCGTCGCCGAAGGACTCGCCGTCGAACCGCGAGCCGAGCGCGCCGTTGAGGTAGGTCTTGGTCGCGGTCATCGACTCCCACTGCCGCAGCGCACTGTCCAGCAGCGCCTGCTCGCCGGTCTCCAGATACACGTCGACCACACCGCAGAGCAGGTACAGCGCCCGGACCGCATGCCCGACAACGGTGTCCTGCTCCCGGACCGGCGTCTCGTCCTGGTAGTACGCGGAATCGAAGTGGCCGCGCACCTCCAGTACCCGGTACCCACGCACGTCGATGAGTTGTTGCGCCAGGTCCAGATAGGACGGTTCGCCGGTCTCCCGGTACAGCTCCACCAGGGCCATCTCGATCATGGGGTGGCCGTCGGTGTCCTTGCGCCGGTTGCCGCCGAACTCGCGCACCACACAGTCCGCCGCCCGCCTGGCGATGGTGAGCAGCTCGCCGGCGCCGGTGGCGCGGTGGTGGGCGACCGCGGCCTGGATCAGGTGGCCGAGGCAGTAGAGCTCGTGGCCGGTCGCCATCTGCTCGAACCGCCGCGCGTGTCCACCCTGGACGAACGAGTTGAGGTACCCGTCCGGCAGCTGCGCCCGGGCCACCACCTCGATCAGCTCGGCGATCGCCGTCTCCAGCTGCGTGGCCGGCCCGGCGGCCGGGCCCCGTCCCATGTCCCAGCCGAGCCCCTCCAGCGTCTTGTACACGTCGGAGTCGCTGAACCACATGCCCCGGTGGGGCGCGGCACCCGGGTCGCGCAGGTTGTCGACCGAACCGTCGTGTTCCAGCCAGGCCAGTGCGTGTGGGATGGTCACATCCCGGTTCTGCCGTTGCCAGTCGGCCCAGAACCCGTGCCGCAGCTCGACCTCGGTGAGGCCCAGCGGGCGCAGCGCGAGCCGGTCGGTGACCAGGGGAGTGACCGGCGCGATGGGGTGGGTCGGACGCATCACGGGTATGAGCCTCCACTGTGTACGGTCGTCTGGCCGGCAGCCGAGCGGAAACGTGCCCGAAACGGCTAACCTTTTCCGGACAGTAAGGTGGCGCCGTTGGGGCGTCAAGGCCCCCAGATTGCCGGTTCACGCCAGTACCCAAGCGAGGCGCCGGGAGGGCACGTCAGGTTGCGAGTTGCGGAAAGCTTTCCGCTGCGCGTTATGCTCGGCCGGGAGTCTGGAGAGCGGAGTCGCCGGTGGTGCGTGGGCGCGGCAATGCCGTGACGATCAACGATGTTGCCCGGCTGGCCGGCGTCTCGCCGGGTACGGCGTCCAAGGCGCTGAACGGCCGGGGCCAGTTGCGATCGGAGACCCGACGGCGGGTGGTCGCCGCCGCCGAGCAGCTCGGCTTCCACACCAACCTGCTCGCCCGCAGCCTGCAGGAGGGGCGTACGTACACGGTCGGCGTACTGACCACCGACAGCTTCGGCAGGTTCACCATCCCGATCATGTTGGGGGCGGAGGACGCCCTGGCCGCCGGTCAGATGTCGGTACTGCTCTGCGACGGGCGCGGCGACCGCATCCGAGAGCAGCACTACCTGCGAACGCTTCTGGGCCGCCGGGTCGACGGGCTGATCGTCACCGGCCGGACCACCGACCCACGCCCGAGCCTCGGTCGCGACCTACCGGTCCCGGTGGTGTACGCCCTCGCCCGATCCGACGACCCGGACGACCTGTCCATGCTGCACGACGACCAGCAGGGTGCCGGCCTGGCGATCCGGCACCTACTGGCCACCGGCCGGCGCCGCATCGCGCATGTCACCGGACCCGAGCGGCACCTCGCCGCCCGCGACCGGGCCGCCGGTACTGTCGCCGCCCTCGCCGCCGCGGGCGAGCCGCTCATACTCGACCAGCCGTTGTGGGGTGAGTGGAGCGAACGGTGGGGTCGCCAGGCGGCGACGATACTGATGCGCAGCGGCGCCGAGTTCGATGGCATCTTCTGTGGCAGTGACCAGATCGCGCGCGGGGTCGCCGATGCGCTGCGCGAGGCCGGCCGGCGGGTACCCGAGGAGGTCGGGCTGGTCGGCGTGGACAACTGGGAGGTGATGGTGGAGGGCTGCCGGCCACCACTGACCACAGTGGACCTCAACCTGACCGAGCTGGGCCACGCCGCCGCCAGCAAGCTACTGCGGGCGATCGAGGGTCATCCGCTGGAGAAGGGCGTGCAGCTGCTGCCTTGCCGGCTGGTCACCCGCCACTCCACCGAGATGTCCCCGCTCTGACCGCACCCGCCGGGTTCAGCGGGGAGGGCCGGCGGACGCGCCGGTTCAGCGAGGGGGCCGGTTCAGCGAGCAGGGCCGGCTCACCGGTCCGCGGGCTCGACCGGGAAGTGGCAGGCGACCACGTGACCGGCGGCCGTGGCCCGCTCGACCAGCGGCGGCTCCTCCACCGCGCACCGGTCCTGGGCCTTCCAGCAGCGGGTACGGAAGCGGCAGCCGGACGGCGGGTCGATCGGGCTGGGCACGTCACCGGTGAGCAGGATCCGCTCCCGTTGGGCACGGTCGCGCCGGATCGGGTCCGGTACCGGTACCGCCGACATCAGTGCCACCGTGTACGGGTGCCGTGGTGCCCGGTACAACGTGTCCCGGTCGGCCAGCTCGACGATCTTGCCGAGGTACATCACCGCAACCCGGTCCGAGATGTGCCGCACCACGGACAAGTCGTGTGCGATGAACAGGTAGGTCAGGTCCAGCTCGCGTTGCAGGTCGTCGAGCAGGTTCACCACCTGCGCCTGGATCGAGACGTCCAGCGCCGAGACCGGCTCGTCGGCCACGATCAGCTTCGGGCGCAGGGCGAGCGCCCGGGCGATGCCGATCCGCTGCCGCTGGCCGCCGGAGAACTCGTGCGGGTAGCGGTTGTAGTGCTCGGGATTGAGGCCGACCAGCTCCAGCAGTTCCTGCACCGCGCGCTTCGTCCCTTGTGGAGTGGGGATGTGGTGCAGCTTCAGCGGTGCCGAGACGATCGAGCCGACGGTGTGCCGGGGGTTCAGTGACGAGTACGGGTCCTGGAAGATCATCTGTACGTCCCGCCGCAGCGGCCGCATCGCCCCGGTGCTCAGGTGTGAGATGTCGCGCCCCTCGAAGACGATCCTCCCGGCGGTCGGTGCCAGGATCCGGGTGACCAGCCGGCCGGTGGTCGACTTGCCGCACCCCGACTCGCCGACCAGGCCGAGCGTCTCCCCGGCCCGTACGCTGAAATCGATCCCGTCCACCGCGCGCACCGCCCCGATCCGGCGGCGGAAGATGATGCCGCGGCTGATCGGGAAGTGCTTCTCCAGCCCGGAGACTTCGAGCAGGTTCTCGCCGCCCGGTTGCTTGATGGCCGCGGGCTGTGGGCTGGCAGTGGTGGTCACGCTCTCCCCAACTACAGGTGTGGTGCGATGTCTTCGGTGAACAGGTTCCGGCGCTGCGCCGGCGGCAGGTGGCAGGCGACCGCATGCCCATCCTGCCAGCGCAGCTCGGGTACCTCGCTGTCGCTCGGGATGCCGCCACGCCCGGCGTACGGGCAGCGGGGATGGAACGCACAGCCGGGTGGGACATTGATCAGGCTGGGCGGCGTGCCCCTGATCGGGGTGAGCCGGTCCCGCACGTCACGGTCGAGCCGCGGCATCGATTCCAACAGACCCCAGGTGTACGGGTGCTCCGGCCGGCGGAAGACCTCGGTCGCGCTGCCGTACTCGACCGCCTTGCCGGCGTACATCACCAGGATGTCGTCGGCGAGTTCGGCGACCACGCCCAGGTCGTGGGTGATGATGATGACCGCCGAGCCGAACTCCTCCTGCAGGTCCCGGATCAGGTCCAGGATCTGCGCCTGCACGGTGACGTCCAGCGCGGTGGTCGGCTCGTCGGCGATCAGCAGCTCCGGGTTGTTCGCCAGCGCCATCGCGATCATCGCACGCTGCCGCATTCCGCCGGAGAACTGGTGCGGGTAGTCGTCCACTCTGGACTGTGGCTGCGGGATGCCGACCCGGTCCAGCAGGTCGACCGCGTGCCGCCGGGCCACCTGCCTGCTCACCTTGTGGTGGATCCGGTACGCCTCGACGATCTGTGTTCCGACCGTGTAGAAGGGGTGCATCGAGGCGAGCGGGTCCTGGAAGATCATCGCCATCTTCCGGCCGCGCAGCGAACGCACAGCCTCCTTTGTGGACGAAACCAGCTCCTGGCCGTCCAGCCAGATCTTCCCGCTGATCTTCGCTGTACCCGGTGGGTGCAGGCCCATGATGGCCAGGCTGGTCACACTCTTACCCGAGCCGGACTCGCCCACGATGCCCAGGGTGCGACCGCGGTCCAGCTCGAACGACAGCCCGTCGACCGCGTTGACCACGCCGTCATCGGTGGGGAAGTGGACATGCAGATCCCGCACCTCGAGGAAACTGCTCGACGATGGCCGGCCAGTCAGCTCGACATCGGCGATCGCGTCCGTTCTCATGCCAGCCGTACTCTCGGGTCCACGACCGCATAGAGCAGGTCGACGATCAGGTTTGCGATGATCACGAAGAAGGCTCCGAGCAGGGTCACCCCGAGCACCTTGGGCAGATCGTTGTTCACGATCCCGTCCACCGCGTACTTGCCGATGCCCGGCAGCGAGTAGGTGCTCTCGGTGAGGACCGCTCCGCCCAGCAGCAGGCCGAGGTCGAGCCCGAAGATGGTGAGGATCGGAGTCAGCGCCGAGCGCAGGCCGTGCTTGAGTACCACGACCCGCTCGGGCAGACCCTTTGCCCGCGCGGTACGGATGAAGTCCTCGTTCATGGTCTCCAGCATGCCCGCCCGGGTGAGCCGGGCGTATGCGGCCGAGTACAGGAAGGCGAGCGTGATCCACGGCAGAACCAGGGCATGCGCCCACTGAAGCGGGTTCTGGGTGATCGGGACGTAGCTGCCGCCACCCGGGAACCAGCCGAGCCGGTAGGAGAAGATTGACAGCGAGAGCAGGCCGGTGAAGAAGATCGGCAGCGATACGCCGGCCAGCGCCACGCCCATCGACGCCCGGTCGAAGACGGTACCCCGGCGCAGCGCCGAGATGACGCCGGTGGCGACCCCGGAGACGAGCCAGATCACGGCCGCGCCGAGGGCGAGGGAGAGGGTCACCGTCATCCGGTCGACCAGGTCCGGCCAGACCGGGTTCTGGGTGATGAAGGAGTACCCGAAGCAGGGTGCCGGACAGCGCACCGTGGTCGGCCCGGTGTTGTACTCCGAGCCGAGGATGATGCCCTTGGCGAACCTGCCGTACTGCACCCAGAGCGGGTCGGTGAAGCCGAGCTTCTTGGCCAGGTCTGTGACCTGCTGGCCGCTGGCCGTGCGGCCCACGTACCGGGAGGCGAGGTCCTCCGGCGTGGCACCGGCGAGCCTGGGCACCAGGTAGAAGATCGCGAAGGTGACCACGCTGACCACGAAGAGCAGCAGGACGGTCGCGAGCAGGCGCCGGATGATGTATCTGACCACTGTGCTCGGCCGCGGTGGCCGGCGGGCCTACCCGCCGGCCACCGGTGGCCTTCACCTACTTTCGCTGATGCCGGCCTACTGCTTTACCCCAAGCGACACGAAGTCGTAGTAACCGCCGAGACCTTCGTTGACGTACACGTTGGTCATGCTGCTCGGCCGGTACAGCAGCACCTTCGCCCAGATCCCCGGCAGCGCCATGGCGTTCTCCATGACCTGCTGGTCGATGTCGCCCCAGAGCTTCTCCCGGGCCGTCTTGTCGGTGGTCTGCAGGGCCTGGTCCAGCAACTGGTCGACCGCGGGAATCTTGATCCCGAGGTTGGTGTTGCCGCCCTGCGGCCGGATCACCCGGCTGTCCACGATCTGCTGCAGGAAGCCGAAGCCGTCCGGCCAGTCGGCGCCCCAGCCGTAGATGATGATGCCCAGCTGGTTGTTCTTCGCGAAGTCCGGCTTGCCGGCGTACAGCTTGCCGTAGTCGGCCAGCGGGTACGGCTTGATGGTGAGCTGGATGCCCACCTTCGCCAGCGACTGCTGCAGCGACTCCGCGGTGGCCTTCTCCTTCGGGCGCTCGGCCCGGTACGAGATGCTGGTCGCGAAGCCGTTGGGCTGGCCGCACTGCTGCAACTCGGACTTGGCCGCGGCGTCGTCACCGTTCTTGTTCGCGTCGAAGTTGTACAGGTCGATCTTCCGCGCGCCCGGGATCTGCGGCGGCATGAGGCTGGTCGCGATGTCGCCGCCGGCGATCGGACCGCCGTACGCCCGCTGGTAGCCCTCGTGGTCCGCGGCGAGCAGGACCGCCTTGCGGCAGTGGATGTTGTCCAGTGGCTTGACATCGGAGTTGATCACCGCGAACCACAGCCGCGCAAGCGACGCGACGTCGGCGTTCTTCTTCAGGGTCGGGTCGGCCAGCACCTTGGCCTGCCCGGCGGCCTGGAGGCCGGTCTGCTCGACGGCGACATCGAGGTCGGGCGGGTTGGCGAGCATCCGGTTGTCGATGTCGTCAGCATTGACGTTGAGCTGTACCTCGATCTTGTCCGGCAGCGCCTTGCGGTTCGGGTCGGTCGCCGGGTCCCAGTTCGGGTTGCGTACCAGGGTGAAGTTCTTGCCCGGGTTGTTGGTCTGGAACATGTAGGGACCGGTGGAGACCACGTGCTGCTTGTAGTTGGTACCGCTGTCCTTGGCCCGCGGGACCGGGATCGTCGCCGGCAGCATGGCGAAGTAGTCGAAGCCGCTGAACGGCTTGATCAGGTGGAAGACGATGGTCAGGTCGTCCGGTGTATCGACCGCCTTCAGGCCCAGCTTGTCCGGCGTGGGGTCGTTGTACGGGCTGGTGTAGCCCTGCAGGTCGAGGAAGTCGTTGAGGTAGGTCGGGCCCTGGGTGAACGTCTGCTTGTCCAGCGAGCGCTCGACGGCGTACTTGACGTCCTTCGACGTCACCGGCGTGCCGTCCTCGAACTTGATCCCGGGCCTGATGTGGTAGGTCCAGGTCTTGGCGCCGTCACTGGGCACGCCGAGCGACGTTGCCAGGTCCGGGACGAGCTCGTTGCCGGCACTGCCCGGCTTCGGCGCGAACATCACCAGAGACCGGCCGTAGTACCGGATGAAGTCCCACGAGTACCCGTAGTAGGTGTCTGCCGGGTCGAGTGAGTCCCAGTCGCCGGAGTTGGCGAACCGGAGCGTGCCGCCCTTCTTGTCCGAGGGATCGAAGATCTTTCCCACCGCGGCGTTGAACGCGGCGGTCGCGGCGCCGCCGCCGTTGTTGCTGCTGGTGTTTCCCCCGCCGCAGGCCGAGATGGCCAGGGCGAGCGCGGCGCCTATCGACACCACTGCGACAGCAGGTCTTCTCATCTGCTGACACCCCTTCGTTGTGGTTGAACTTCAGTCATTACCTCGCCCGTGGATCGAGCGCGTCGCGCAGGCCGTCACCGAAGAGGTTGAACGCCAGTACGGTGACGAAGATGGCCAGGCCCGGATAGATCATGAAGTAGGGCGCGACCTGGTAGTAGTGCACGGCGTCGGAGAGCATGCCACCCCAGGTGGCGGTGGGCGGGCGGACGCCGACGCCGAGGAATGACAGCGCCGCCTCGAACAGAATGTTGGTCGGGATCAGCAGCGTGGAATAGACCAGGATCGGTGCCACCAGGTTCGGCAGTATCTCCCGGAAAATGATGTACGGCGCCCGGGCGCCGAGGCTGCGCGCCGATTCAACGAACTCCCGTTCGCGCAGGGAGAGCGTCTGGCCGCGGACGATCCGACCGATGTACGGCCAGTTGAAGAACCCGATGACGAAGATCAGCAGGCCGATACGTAGCACGTCTCCACTGGCGCCGAAGGCGTGGTCGGGCACCACGCCGGCCAGCGCGATGGCGAACAGCAGCAGCGGGAAGGCGAGGAACACGTCCATGGTGCGGCTGATCAGCGCGTCCACCCAGCCGCCGAAGTACCCGGCGACCACCCCGAACACGGTGCCGATGACAACCGAGAGCAGGGTGGCGAGAAATGCGATGAGCAATGAGATCCGGGCGCCGAAGACCACCCGGGTGAACAGGTCACGCCCGTTCACCGGCTCCACACCGAACGGATGCGCCCAGCTCATTCCACCGAGCCGGTGGATCGGCAGTTGCAGCGACGGATCGACGAGTTCCTGATGGAAGTCGTTCGGGCGACGCCCGAAGGCGAGCAGGATGAACGGACCGGCGATGGCGACCAGTACCAGGAAGATGACCACGCCGCCACCGGCCATCGCGACCCGGTCCCGCTTCAACCGGTTCCACGCGATGCGACCGAGCGAACGCCCCTCGATCCGCACCCCGACCGTACCGGCGGCCGGCTCCGCCGGCAGCTCGCCAAAGGGCGCTGATTGGTCGGCGGGCGTACCGGCGTCGATCGTCACTGGTGGTTCGGTCCTTCCCGCCTCGGATGCCGGATGCGGCCGGTGGCCTGGCGTCCTGGCTGGACCGGGCCCCGTGGCGCTCGGCGACCGGTCGGTCGTCGCGTCCGTGGACTTTGTCCGCAGGCTCGCTCCGGCGAGGTTGACCCGTTGCTTGGCACACGGACCCGGCGTACGGGGTCTGCCGCCGCCGTGAAGGAACAGTCGTTGACGCGACCAGCATCGGTCAAGACCATCAGGGGCATGTGACCAAGTTCAAGCCGGCCCGTGATGCCAGCGTTACCTTCCGCGGTTCATGTACACGGCCGCCGTCCCTCGACCCCGGGCGAGGCAGACCGGTGCTGATGTCGGTGCCGGGCGATAGCCTGCACGCCATGGCTGACACCCCTGTGGCTGCGACCGGGACCATCGAGTGGCTGCTGGACTCCGACCCGGCCCTGCGCTGGCAGGTCGAACGGGACCTGCTCCACCTGCCGGAGGAGGTGTGGGCCGCGACCAGGGCCCGGGTCGCGACCGAGGGGTTCGGCGCCCGGCTGCTCGCGCTGCAGGACCCGGACGGGCAGTGGGCCGGCGGGGCCTACTTCCCGGCCGACTTCGACTTCAACGGTCCCGAGGCGGCGCAGGACGGCCAGCCCTGGACAGCCACCACCTATTCACTGTGCTCACTGCGGGAGTGGGGGGTTGACGCCGCGAGGCTCGCCGGTACGGCGGAGCGGCTCGCGGCGAACAGCCGCTGGGAGTACGAGAACCGGCCGTACTGGGCCGGCGAGGTGGACTGCTGCATCAACTCGTGGACACTGTCGAACGGGCTTTGGCTCGGCGCCGACGTGGACGGTCTGGTCGACTGGCTCCTGACCCACCGGCTGGCGGACGGCGGCTGGAACTGCGAGTGGGTGAACGGGTCGGTTGTCTCCTCATACCCGTCCACCCTCAACACCTTGAAGGGCCTGCTCGACTATGAGCGGGTGACGGGTGATCGCGAGCGGGTGCGTGACGCGCGGCGAACCGGGGAGCAGTACCTGCTCGTGCGAGGGCTCTACCGCCGGCTCTCCACCGGCGAGCCGTTCGCGCCCTGGGCACTGCACCTGGCGTACCCGTTCCGCTGGTTCTACAGCGTGCTGAACGCCGCCGACTACTTCCGCGCCGCGTCGATCCACGACGGTACGGCGCCGGACCGGCGGATGGCCGACGCGATCGAGCGGATCCGGGCGGCCCGCGCGCCGGACGGCGCGTGGCTGGCGGACCGGCGGCATCCCGGCCGGGTGTGGTTCGAGGTCGATGTCCCCGCCGGGGAACCGTCGAAGTGGCTGACGTTCGTGGCGACCAGGGTGCTCGACTGGTGGGACGCCAGCCCGCACGCCTGAACCCACGTTCGTACCTGTGACGGGCGCTCCGACCCCGTCTCTGGCCGATCGCGCCCGGCGCGGCTGGTGCGCGTCCTAGCCTCGACAGGTGAGGCCGCTACGGCAGCTCGACCAGATCGCGCGGCAGACCCGGCCGACCCGCAACCGATATGTGGATCTGCTGCGCGCACTCGCGTTGCTGATGGTGGTGCTCGGTCACTGGCTGGTCAGCTCGGTCAGTTACGACGGGCATCGGCTGCCGGTCGGGCACTCCGCGCTCGAGTCGCTGCACTGGGCGTACCCGATCACCTGGGTCGTCCAGGTCATGCCCGTCTTCTTCATCGTCGGCGGGTACGCCAACGCGGCCGCGCTGGCCTCGCACCGTCGCAAGGGCGGTACCGTCGGCGGCTGGCTGAGCCAGCGCGCCGCCCGGCTGCTGCGCTCCACCACCGTCCTGCTGCTGGTACTCGCCGCCGGCTCGCTGCTCGCCCGGCTCCTGCACGCCGAGCCGACCGAGGTGCGGTACGCGGTCTGGGTCGCCTCGATTCCGCTCTGGTTCCTCTCCGCCTATCTCGTCGTGATCGTGCTGACCGCGCCGATGTACGCCCTGCACCAACGCTTCGGGCTGGCGGTACCGGCGGCGCTCGGGCTGCTGGTCGCCCTCGGTGATGTCGCCCGGTTCGCCGGGCACGGAAAGCTCGCCGCGGGAAACCTCGTCTTCGGCTGGCTGGTGATGCACCAGATCGGGTTCTTCTGGCGGGACGGCCGGCTGCGTTTCACACCAAGGGTTGCCTGGTGCCTGCTTCTCGGCGGCGTGGTGGCACTGGTACTGCTGACCGTGGTCGGCCCGTACCCGGTATCGATGATCGATGTGTCGGGGGAGCGGATCAAGAACGCGTCGCCGCCGACGCTGGCGCTGCTGGCGACGGCGACCGCGCAACTCGGCCTCATCGTCCTGCTGGAGCGTCCGGCCCAGCGCTGGCTGTCCCGGCGCCGCCCCTGGTTGGCGGTGATCGCGGCGAGCAGGGTGGTACTGACGATCTTCCTGTGGCACATGAGCGCCGTCGCTCTGCTCGCCGGCGGGCTGGCGTGGGCCGGCCTGCTGCCGACCCCGCGGGTTGGTACGGCGTCCTGGTGGCTGTGGCGGATCCCGTGGCTGCTCATGCTCGCTGCCGTACTGGCGGTGCTGGTCGCGATCTTCGCTCCGGTCGAGGTGCATCGCATCCGCCACCGAAGCGGCATTCCAGGCTGGCTGCCGGCCAGGGCCGGCCGGGCGTTGACCCGCCCGGCGCCGTACCTGGCAACCGTCGTCGCTGCCCTGCTCGCGGTGGCGGTGGCGCTGTGGGTGAACAACATCGCGCCGCAGCGTGGGCACGAGCCGTTCGGGCTCCCCACCGCTGCGCTGGTGCTCTATCTGGCCGGGGCGCTGGTGCTGCGGCTGGTGCGCGCGGTACCCGAGCCGCGCGTCGATACCAGGTAGATCTTGTGGCTTACGTCCAGGTAGTTGACAATCGTTATTGCTGTCGATGCCTGGGGCCGGCGCGGGCGGCGTCTCGATGACCTCGCCAACCGGCAAGTCTGCTGAACTCCCTGTGCATCGAAAGGACTCCGGGATGCGCGCATCCACCCAGCTTCGAACTCGACTCGCCACCGTGGCTGTCGCGGCGGCCAGTACCGTCGTGGCCGGCGCGGCCATCGCACTCTCCGCGCACGCCGCCTCGGTCGGCTGTTCGGTGACGTACTCGGTCCCCTCGCAATGGCCCGGCGGGTTCACCGCCAACGTCTCTATCACCAACCTGGGCGACCCGATCAACGGGTGGACGCTCACCTGGTCGTTCCCGGCCGGGCAGCAGATCACCCAGGCATGGAACACGACGACGACGGTGAGCGGCGGCCAGGTGACCGCTGGCAACCTCAGCTACAACGCCAGCATCGCCACCAACGCCAGCACCTCCTTCGGGTTCAACGGCTCGTGGACCAGCAGCAACCCGGCGCCGACCAGCTTCACCCTCAACGGCACCGCGTGCACCGGCAGCGTGACCGGTTCGCCGACGTCCCCCGCGCCGAGCGGTACCTCGCCGCGGCCGTCGACCTCTCCGACCGCGTCGCCCTCGCCGTCGGCATCGACCCCGCCGCCGCCACCGGGTTCGGACTGGACGACCTACCACAAGGACAACGCCCGCGACGGGAACGCGACGGATCTGGCTCCCTTGTCCACGCTCTCGGTGGCCTGGAACGCGGCGCTCGACGGCGCCGTCTACGGCCAGCCGCTGGTCGTCGGCGGCCGGATCTACGCCGCCACCGAGAACGACACGGTCTATCAGCTGAACCCGACCAACGGTGCCGTCGTCTGGTCGACCCACGTCGGCACGCCGGTGGCGCTGTCCACCCTGCCCTGCGGCAACATCAACCCGCTCGGCATCACCAGCACAATGGTGTACGACCCGGCAACCAACCGGCTGTTCGCGGTCGCCGAGACGACCGGCGGGATGCACACCCTGTTCGGGTTCAATGCCACCACCGGTGCCGTCGAGGTACAGGTCGAGGTCGAGCCACCGCTGGGAACGCCGAACGCGCATCTGCAGCGCCCCGCCCTGACCCTGCTGGGCGGACGCATCTACATCGCCTTCGGCGGCCTGCTCGGTGACTGTGCCCAGTACGTCGGCTCGGTGGTCTCGCTGACCACCGCCGGTACCGGCCGGACGAGCTACGCCGTGCCGACCACGCGCGAGGGCGCGATCTGGGGGACGGCCGGCGCGGCGGTCCTGGGCACCACGCAGCTGTACTCGGTCGGCAACGGCGCGGCCACCAGCGGCGCCTTCGACGGCAGCGACTCGGTGATCGCGCTCTCGCCCGATCTGCAGCGCACCGACTTCTTCGCCCCGACAGACTGGGCCTCGCAGAATGCCGGTGACGCGGACCTCGGATCGATGAGCCCGGCCCTGGTCGGCCAGTTCGTGTACGCGGACGGCAAGGCCGGCGTCGGCTATGTACTGCGCCAGGGCAACCTCGGTGGCATCGGCGGCCAGGTGTCCCAACTGAACAACGGCTGCCAGGCCTTCGGCGCCAGCGCGGTCGCCGGCAACACGGTCTACCTGCCATGCAGCAGCGGGCCGCGCGCGGTGACCATCAGTTCCACCGGTACCGCGACCGAGCTGTGGCGCGCCCCCACCAGCGTGCCCGCCGCGGGCTCACCGGCGATCGGCGGCGGCGCGGTCTGGTGGGTCGACTACAACGGCGGAAACCTGTACGCGCTCAACCCCAGCACCGGCGCCGTACTGGCACAGATCCGGGTCGGCGTCGCGCCGCACTTCGCGTCGCCCACCCTGTCCGGCAACCGCGCCTATGTCGGTACCAACGTGGGCGTCACCGCCGTGGGCGGTGCCTGACCGGTGGGTTAGGCACCCGAGTGCCACGGGGACGGCATGATCGAAGGGGCGTGGCCGGTAGAACGTCGGTCACGCCCTTGGTCGATGGGGGGAGGTGGCGTTAGGTGCCCCCGGTGGGAGTCGAACCCACACTGTCGGAGGTTTGAGCTCCGTGCCTCTGCCGGTTGGGCTACGGGGACGCTGGCTGACCAAGGGTACCCACTAGGCTGACCCCTGCGACACTCGATACCCGGAGTGCGCCCGTAGGTACGACCAGGCGGCTCTGAGTGTTGACCCTGACTCGGTAAGGGGTAGTGATCGGTGGCGGACAAGCAGGCCACAGCAGCGCGGCGCCGGGTCCTCATCGCCGAGGACGAGGCGCTGATCCGGCTCGACCTGGCCGAGATGCTCGTTGAGGAGGGGTACGACGTCTGCGGCGAGGCCGGAGACGGGGAGACCGCGGTCCGCCTCGCCCAGGAGTTGCATCCTGATCTGGTGATCATGGACATCAAGATGCCGATCATGGATGGGCTCGCCGCCGCCGAGCGGGTCGCCGGCGGCCGGATCGCCCCGGTCGTCATCCTCACCGCGTTCAGCCAACGCGACTTGGTGGAGCGGGCGCGGGCCGCAGGCGCGATGGCATACCTGGTTAAACCCTTCCAAAAGAGCGACCTGGTGCCGGCGATCGAGATCGCGCTGTCCCGGTTCGCCGAGGTTTCGGCGCTGGAGACCGAGGTAGCCAACCTCACCGAGCGGCTGGAGACGCGAAAAGTCGTCGAGCGGGCCAAGGGACACCTGATGACCAGATACGGGATGAACGAGCCGCAGGCGTTCAAATGGATCCAGCGCACCGCCATGGACCACCGGATGACGATGCGTGAGGTCGCCGAGCGCATTCTCGCCGAGGGCGAAGATGGGGCTCCGGAGGCCGGCGAGGAGAACTCTGGCGCCGCCCCGGCCTGACGCTCTCCGTGATCGATAAGTGACAGGGACCCCCTTCTACCTGCTCAATAACAAAGAAACCACGTTCGACGCCGCAGCCCTTTCGCAGCCTTGACATGGCGTTACCCGCCGCCTAACTTTCCGCTCACAGCGCGGCGACCGAGCCTTGCGCTGTGCACGCGCAGCCTTGGCGTGCGCAGCGGCGGCCCGAGCCTGTGCGTCGAAGACGAGTCAAGGAGGCGCGGGGATCTTGTCCACCTTGGCCGGGACGCGACCCTGACCCCCGGGACGCGACCATGATCAGTTTGAGAGGACGAGCATGACTAGGCGCATAACGGCGCTTGCAGTCGCAGCGATCACCCTCCTGGGGTCGGCCGCGGCGTGTAGCAAGTCCAACAACAACGGTGGCAGCAGCGGCGGCGGGAAGACGCTGATCGTCGGCGTTGACCTGCCCTTCCAGGGCTCGTCGAAGGACACCTCCGACGCGACGTTCAATGCGATGCAGTTGTACCTGGACTCGGTCGGCGACAAGGCCGGCAACTACAAGGTCCAGTTGAAGAAGTACGACGACTCCACCGCGGCCGCCGGAAAGTGGGACCCGGGACAGTGCACCAACAATGCCAATGCCCACGTCGCCAACACCGATGAGGTCGCCGTGATGGGGACCTACAACTCCGGCTGCGCGCAGCTGGAGGAGCCGATCCTCAACCAGGACCCGAACGGTCCGATGTTGGAGGTCTCGCACGCCAACACGTACCCCGGCCTGACCAAGACCTGGGGCCCGAACGAGCCGGCCAAGTTCGCCCCGAGCGGCAAGCGCAGCTACGCCCGGGTGATCACAACCGATGACTACCAGGGCACTGCGGCCGCCCGGTTCGCCGCCAAGGACCTCGGCGTCAAGAGCGTCTACGTGATCAACGACAACGAGCTGTATGGCCAGGGCGTCGCCAAGGCCTTTGCCGACGAGGCTGCCAAGCAGGGCATCACCGTGCTGGGCAACCAGGCATGGGACGGCAAGCAGGCCAACTACACCGCATTGTTCACCGGCATCAAGGCCAAGAACCCGGACATGATCTACATGGGCGGTATCTACGACCTCAACGGTGGCCAGCTGGTCAAGGACAAGGTCAAGGTCCTGGGTGACAACACCAAGGTCAAGTTGATGGGTCCGGACGGCTTCACCGGCTACAAGGACTTCGACGCGCTGCCGGACGCCGAGGGGACCTACCTGACCTTCGCCGGCCAGGACCAGTCCCAGCTCACCGCCGCCGGCGGCAAGGCGGCCGAGCTGCTCAACAACTACAAGACCAAGTACGGCAGCACCCCGGACTCCAGCTATGCCCTGTACGGTGTGCTGGCCCTGCAGGTGATCCTTCAGGCCATCTCGAAGTCGGACGGGACCCGCGCCAGCGTGACGAGCCAGGTCTTCAGCGGCTCCGGGATCGACATCTCCGCCAGTGACTCGGTGCTCGGCAAGGACATCAAGATCGACCCGGCCAGCGGCGACGTGAACGCGGTGGACATCTCGGTGCTCCAGATGAAGGGCGGTAAGGAGACCTTCCTCAAGCCGTACCCGGTCCAGTGACGCCATAGCAGTGGGACTGGTGTGGGGGG
>JAFMQQ010000568.1 GCA_017354595.1 Micromonosporaceae bacterium | reverse complement strand
GGGATCTGAGTTACCTGGGTGGGTGCAGGTAGGCGGGTTGGCCGGCGGCGCGGGCGGCCCGCTTCTGCGCCCGTCGCCGGCGCCGGCGGCGTACCACCACGACCACGAACCAGATGAACAGCGCCAGCACGACGATGACCAGGAACGGCACCACGATCGCGACCAGCGAGGTGACCACGCTGAAGACGTCCTCGATGACGCTGGCCACCGGGGCGCCCACGCCGAGCGTGGAGACATTGATCACCGGCCGCGCCGCCGCCTTGGTGCCGTGGACGCAGAGCGCGATCAGCACACCGGCGGCGACCGGTACCCATTGATGGCTGCCGAAGAATGTGCCGGGGTCCGATACAGTGACCGTCTTCGATTCTGAGGCGGCCCCGAAACAGAGCCCGCCGGCGGTCGGCCGGATCACCGTGTGCAGCAGGTCGTTGACGCTGTCCACCGCGGGGATCTTGTCCGCGATCTGTTCGATCAGCTCCAGCACGACCAGGATCAGCAGCACCCAGCCGTTGGCCAGCCAGTGCCAGCTTGGTGGTAGGTGGATCAGCCCGGTGTACCGGTCGAGCAGGCCGATCGCCAGCAGCGGGATGTAGGCGTTCACACCCGCGGATGCGGACAGGCCCATCCCGGTGAGCGCTTCGAACACGCCCCCCAGCATGGCATGCAGCCGCCACGCATCGGTTACCCTCAGCGGATGCGTCTGGTGGTCGCGGTGTGCGAGGTCGACTACATCGGGCGGCTCGCCGCACACCTCCCGATGGCGCCGCGGCTGGTGATGGTGAAGGCGGACGGCTCGGTCTCCGTACACGCCGATGACCGCGCGTACAAGCCGCTGAACTGGATGAGCCCGCCGTGCCGGATCGAGGAGGCGCCCGGCGTCTGGCGGGTGGTGAACAAGGCCGGCGAAGAGTTGCGCATCCAGCTGGCGGAGATCCTGCACGACAGCACGCACCAGCTCGGCGTCGACCCGGGGCTGCGCAAGGACGGTGTGGAGGCGCACCTGCAGGAGTTGCTGGCCGCCGCGCCCGGCGTGCTCGGTGCGGGGTTCAGCCTGATCCGGCGGGAGTACCCGACCGCGATCGGTCCGGTCGACCTGTTGTGCCGCGACCCGAGCGGCGGTACCGCGGCGGTGGAGGTGAAGCGGCGCGGCGAGATCGACGGCGTCGAGCAGCTCACCCGGTACCTCGAATTGCTGCGCCGGGATCCCTTGCTGGCGCCGGTGAGTGGCGTGTTCGCCGCGCAGGAGATCAAGCCGCAGGCGCGGGTACTCGCCACCGACCGCGGCATCCGGTGTGTGGTGCTGGACTATGACGCGCTGCGCGGAGTGCACCGCGACGAGCTGACCCTGTTCTGAGGATGGAGTATCCGCCCGCCCCGCGCGACGACCTGGTCGAGATGCTGCACGGTACCCCGGTCGCCGACCCGTACCGGTGGTTGGAGGAGGCGGCCGACCCGCGTACGCAGCAGTGGTCGGCCGCGCAGGATCGGCTGTTCGCCAGCCAGCGGGAGGGTTGGCCGGGCAGGGACTGGCTGCGCGCCAGGCTCGCCGAGCTGCTCGCCGTCGGCGAGGTGAGCGTCCCGGTGTGGCGGGGCGAGCGGCAGTTCCTGGTACGCCGGGAAGCCGGCCAGGAGCACGGGGTGCTGCTCGTGGTGGAGCCTTCGGGGACGCAGCGGACTCTGGTCGACCCGGTGGCGGTCGACCCGACCGGGACGACCACATTGGACAGTTGGCTGCCGTCGGAGGAGGGGGACCTGCTGGCGTACCTGCTCTCCAGCGGTGGCGACGAGCAGTCCGCGATCCGGGTGCTGGACGTGGCGACCGGCGAACTGGTGGAGGGCCCGATCGACCGGGCGCCGTACTCGTCGATCGCCTGGCTGCCCGGTGGCCGGGAGTACTTCTGCACCCGGTACCAGGACCCGGCGCTGGTACCCGGTGAGAACGCACAGCTGCACCGCCGGGTGTACCGGCACACCGTGGGTACCGACCCGGCGACCGACCAGCTCGTCTTCGGCGACGGTGCGCCGCGCGGCATGTACTTCGACGTGGACCTGTCCCGGGACGGCCGGTGGCTCGCGGTCACCGCCCAGCAGGGTACCGACGCCGCCAATGACCTGTACCTGGCCGACCTTTCCGCGCCGACGCTCGCCTTTGTCCCGCTCCAGTCCGGAGTGGACGCGCTGACCTGGATCGCGATCGACGCGGCCGGCACCACCGGGTACCTGTGGACCAGGCGGGACGCGCCACGCGGCCGGATCTGCACTGTCCCCCTTGGACACCCGGATCTGTCCACTGTGGAGTGGCGGGAGCTGGTCGCCGAGGACCCGGAGGCGGTGCTGCAGGACTTCGTGCTGCTGGATGAGGCGGGGCAGCTGCTGGTCGCGTGGCGCCGGCACGCGGTCAGCGAGCTGACCGTCCACGACGCGGCGACCGGTGCGCTGCTGCGGCGCCTTTCGCTGCCGGGGATCGGCTCGATCGGGTCGCTCTCGGCCCGGGGCGGCCCGCGTGGTATCGAGGTTCGGCCGGAGGGTGGCCACGAGGCCTGGTTCTCCTATACCGACTTCACCACGCCGGAACAGGTGCTGCGCTACGACGCCCGCTCCGGCGAGGTGTCGCGGTGGGCTACTCCACCGGGCGCGCCGCCGCCGGTCCAGGCCGCCACCCGCCAGGTGAGCTACCCATCGCGGGACGGCACAACGGTGCGCATGTTCCTCATCGAGCCACCCGGCCCGACCCGCCCCCGGCCGACCATCCTGGACGGGTACGGCGGCTTCAACATCGCGCGGGAACCCACCTACACACCGGTGATCCTGGCCTGGGTGCGGGCCGGCGGCGCATATGCGATCGCATGCCTGCGCGGCGGCTCGGAGGAGGGCGAGGCGTGGCACCGGGCCGGGATGTTGCAGCACAAGCAGAACGTCTTCGACGACTTCCACGCCGCCGCCGACTGGCTGGTCGGCCACGGCGTCTGCGCACCCTCCACATTGGGCATCCGCGGCGGCTCCAACGGCGGGCTGCTGGTGGGCGCGGCGCTGACCCAGCGCCCGGAGGCGTACGCCGCCGTGGTCTGCTCCG
>JAFMQQ010000567.1 GCA_017354595.1 Micromonosporaceae bacterium | reverse complement strand
TCGTGCTGGTCGATGGCGACACTGTCTTCGAGCCCGATGCGCTGGGCCGGCTGGTGCAGCCGTTTGCCGACGCGTCGGTCGGTGCGGTGTCGGGCAACACCAAGGTGGCCAACCGGCGCGGGCTGCTGGGCAGGTGGCAGCACATCGAGTATGTGATGGGTTTCAATCTGGATCGCCGGATGTATGACGTGGCCCGGTGCATGCCGACCGTACCCGGTGCCATCGGCGCGTTCCGCCGCGAGACGCTGCAGGACGTGGGTGGGGTATCGGCGGCCACGCTGGCCGAGGACACCGATCTGACCATGGCCACGCTGCGCGCCGGGTGGCGGGTGGTGTACGCGCCGGACGCCGTGGCCTGGACCGAGGTACCGGCGAGCCTGCACCAGCTGTGGCGCCAGCGGTACCGGTGGTGCTACGGCACGATGCAGGCGATGTGGAAGCACCGCCACTCGATCGCCCAACGCGGACCCGCCGGTCTGCTCGGCCGCCGCGGCCTGCCATACCTGCTGCTGTTCCAGATCCTGCTGCCGTTGTGCGCGCCAGCGGTCGATCTGTTCGGACTCTACGGCGTGCTGTTCCTGCCCGTGGCACAGGTCGCCGGTGTCTGGTGTGGACTGCTCGCGGCGCAGACCCTGACCGCCGCCTACGCGCTGCGCCTGGACGGGGAACGCTTCGGGCCACTGCTCAGCCTGCCACTCCAGCAATTCGTCTACCGGCAACTGACCTACCTGGTCGTCATCCAGTCAACCATCATGGCGCTGGCCGGTGGACGGCTGCGCTGGCACCGGACGCACCGCACCGGCGCGGCCACCGCACACGCCCGCCGGGCGGCCCCGGTCCGGTGAGCTGAACTGTCCACGATGGACTGAGCCCGCCGCAAATGCGGGCGTCAGGCCGCGAGCGGCCAGCAACGCCGGCACCATACCGGGTACCACCGCGGCGCCGGGCAGGCCGAGTCCGGCCAGCGCCGCCCGGCTAAGCGGCGGTGAGCAGCGCCTCCGCGCCGACCGGCCGGAATCCGGCCGCCTGGAACGCCCGTATGCTGCGCGCGTTTCCGGCGGCCTGCTGCGACCAGAGCGGCTCCCCGGCCGGTACCAGGTGCCGGGCGGCGGTTGCCAATGCCCGGCCCAGACCCCGGTGGCGTACGCCTTCATCCACCTCGATTGCCGTCTCCCACCGGCCGGCCACGCCTCGACCGAGGATCAGCACTCCGCCATCGGTCGCCCAGGCACGTACGTCGTCGCGGTGCTCGCACGCCCTGACCACCCGTGGGTGCTCGGGGTCGGCGAGCTCACGCAACCCCAGCGGAGGAGCACCCGGCAGGGCAGTGGCGACTGTCAATAGATCGATGGTGTCGTTGGACCGCCCGGTACGGTCCAGAAGTGCGGCCAGGAAGCGCGGGTTCATGGCGGCGGCCAGTTCGTCGCAGTCGAGGGCGGCGAGCGTCCGGTACACCCAGCGCGGGTCCTCGTCGGTGAAGACCACCGAGTGCGCGGTGAACGCGACCACACCGGCGTCGCGGTGGGTGGGCTGGGGCACCACGGTGGTACCGCCGTCGGGCGGCGGAAAGTCTCCACGCGCCGCCGCGCCCAGTATCTGCGCCAGGGTCTGGCCCATGCACGTCTGCCTTCAACTCCCGGCCGGAGCCGGCTCAGGGCGGGAGCGTCGCATCTCGGTCAGCTGAGGAAGTCTTCAATGTACTGCTGGATGATGGCTTCGAGCCCGGTGTCGGTACACAGGCCCAGCCGGGTGGCCCGGTCGAAGGACGAGTGCTGTGCCCAGCCGGCAAAGATACGTTCGATTGACGGATCTGGACGGTGCACGATCGGCCCCAGCGCTCGCCCCGGTGCCGCTGCTTTGAGCGCCCCGACCATCTGTTCCGCCGTTACCGACAGCGCCGGCAGGTTGACTCCCCTGTCCACCCCGATATCCTGTCCGTCCACTTCAGACAGTCGAACCAGGTTGTCGATGAGTGTCCGGTACCCGGTGACCGGGTGCCGGGTACCGAACCCGACCGGTAGGACGGCTTCGTCGCCGTGCAGGGGCTCCCGGAACAGGCCGCTGACCCACGAGGATGCGGCGGCGTTGGGCTTTCCCGGCCGGATGATCACAGTGGGCAGCCGTGCCGAGCGCCCGTCGACGTATCCCCTGCGGGTGTAGTCGTTGACGAGCAGTTCGCCGATCGCCTTGGTCATGCCATAGGTGGTCTCCGGAGTCAGCTTGGTGGCATCGGAGACGGCGCTGGTGACGGCATCGCCGCCGAACGCGGCGACGCTGCTGGCGAAGACGACCCGAGGCACGCCGCGGTGGTTTCGCCCGGCCTGGGCGCGGACGGCCTCCAGTACCGTTCGGGTGCCGTCCAGGTTGGTCTCCAGCGCCCCGTCGAAGTCCGCCTCGCAGGCGGCACTGACCATCGCGGCGAGATGGAACACGCAGACCTCGGGTCGATCGACGAGCGTCCGCAGCAGTTCCGCATCCGTGACGGCGCCGGTGACCCGCTGCAGCCGAGGGTCGTCGGGGGCCGGCCCGGTGTGGGCCAGGTCGAGCAACACCAGGCTGTCGATCGGCTCAACCCAGCCAGACGCCACGGTCAGCTCACCGAGCTGCAGCAGCCTGGTGGCCAGCATCGTACCGATGAAACCGGCGCCACCGGTGATCACGACTCGCATGGCTGATCTCCCGTTGCTCGAAGGGCGTGCTGGGCCGGGCAACAGGCTCAGCCACGGCCGATGTACGGCATGCCGGTGGCCATCACCGTCATGAACTGTACGTTCGCATCCAGCGGCAGGCTCGCCATGTAGACCACCGCACGCGCCACGTGCTCGGCGGCGATCGTCGGCTCGGCCGCAACGCTACCGTCGGCCTGCGGCATGCCATGCGCCATCTGCGCGGCCATATCGGTGGCCGCGTTGCCGATATCGATCTGTCCACAGGCGATGCGGTGGGCGCGACCGTCCAATGAGGCCGCCCGGGTCAGGCCGGTCACCGCGTGCTTTGTCGCGGTGTACGCGATCGAGCCCGGCCGCGGCACCTGAGCCGAGACCGAGCCGTTGTTGATGATTCGACCACCGGCCG
>JAFMQQ010000012.1 GCA_017354595.1 Micromonosporaceae bacterium | reverse complement strand
CGAGCAGGCCGAGCGGCGCCGCGGCGCCGAACCAGACCGTGTCGCAGCCGTACGAGCGGGCCAGCTGCGCGGCCCGGCGGGCGACCGCGGGCGTCGGCAGCAGCACCGTGGTGTCCTCGCGGACCACCTCGAACGGCTGCTCGGCGTCGAACTTCGCGGTCACCTGCCGGTCCCGGCGCGGCCACCGGGAGGCATAGACCACCAGCGATCCAGCCGGTTGCCGTGTCGCGAGGTTGTGGACGAACTGCTGGATGCCGCCGGGCCGGGGCGGGAAGTCATTGGTGACCAGCAGGGTCCTGCTCACCCGGCGTCCTGCCCAGCCTGGGGCGCGGCGCGAGCGTACGCGCGGGCGGCGGCGATCCGCTCCACTGTGGACGGATGGCTGGCGAAGAGCAGGTGCTCCCAGCGGTTGGGGTCGGGGTCGCCGAGGTTGACCATCGACAGCCGGGTCTGCATCGCCTCGAAGGTGGCCGGATCGGCGGTCAGCGCCAGCGCGTGCCCGTCGGCATGCGCCTCGATCCGCCGGGAAACCAGGTTCTGCACCGGTCCGGCGACAACCCCGGCGAGCGAGGCGAGCGCGAGCAGCAGGGCGATGGAGCGCGGCTCGGCGACGCTGTCCACACCGGCCAGTCGCAGCAGGCCGGACCAGAAGCCGATCAGATATGTGGCGATCACCGCGCTGGCGGCTCCCAGCGCGCCCAGCAGCGTCCCGGTCACCACGTCGCCGTAGCGCGCGTGGGCCAGCTCGTGCGCCGCCACGCTGACCACCTCCGCCGGCGACGCCTCGCGCAGCAGGGTGTCGTAGACGACGATCCGCCTGGTAGCGCCGAACCCGGAGACGTACGCGTTGACCGCGCGGGTGCGCCGGGAGGCATCCGCGACCAGCACGTCCCGGACCGGTACCCCGTCGCGGGCGGCCAGCGCGAGCAACTCGGTGCGCAACTGCGAGTCGGGCATCGGCGCGAACTTGTTGAAGATGGGCTCGAACAGTACCGGGAAGACGAAGGAGAGCAGCACCATGAGCGCCGCCGCGCCGGCCGCACCGTACGCCCACCACCAGCGCGGCGTGGCCCGGGTAACCGCGTAGAAGCCGAGCAGCGCCGCCCCGCCGAGCACCGCCAGCAGGGCGTAGCCCTTCAGCACATCCACCGCCCAGCCGCCCCAACCCTGAGTGGAGAGCCCGAACTGCTTGTTGACGGCGTGCCGCCAGGCGGCGAACGGGACGGTGAGCAGGGCGCTGAGGAAGACCACCGCCAGCCCACCGAGCACCGCGCGGGCGATCCACTGGTCGCCGACCGGACGTGCGCACGCGGCGACCAGGGCTGCGCCGGCGGGGCTGAACCCGAGCACCAGCGCGACCGCGAGCCCGACCACCATCGAGCCGTAGTTGGCCGGCCGCAACCGGGAGCGGAACGCCCGCGCCCGGCGTACCTGATCGGCGGGCAACCCGGCGAGCGCGGCCAACTGGTCCGGACGCGGTGCTGGCAGCCGGCGCCACGGTATCCGGCTCAGCGCGGCGACCGCGAGTCCCCCCGCGAGCGCGACCAGCGTCAGCACCGCCCACCACCGAGGCGACATCCGACGCGCTCCCTCCACCTTGTGCCGGCTCCACGCAACGCGCCGGCCGGGTGCACCCTGATCGTGATCCTATTCAGGCCGCCCGGTCGCGTGGATCGCCCCCGTGGACGAGGCGCAACCGCGGCACCATGCCCGCGTCCGCGAGCACATGCAGCGCGCGCCGCTCATCGGCCGAGAGTTGCACGCCCTCCGGCGGCGCACCGAGCATCACGCTGATCACGCACTCCGCGCAGGCAGAGCCGCGCACCGCGCAGGTATCACAGTCCACATGCATACACGCACCGTATCGGCGGGGTACGACAAGAACCGGTTAGCTGACCACGCCGCCAAGAGAAAGGTTGTCTTGACCGCGGCCTATGTTAACGTTCACACTCCTCCTAATCGCGGTCCCCTCTCCGGACTCCATGTCGTCATCCGCGGCGTCCGGCGAGAGAGAGACCCGGTCCTGCGATCAAAAGGAGAGGCGCGATGAACGGCATCGTACGGTCGCGGGTGTGGCGCTGCGTCGCCACGGTTGCGGCTCTCATGGTTGCCCTCTCGGGGTGCAGCGACACCAACAACAAGAAGACCGACAACACGGCGGCGAGCGGGGCGCAGTTCTGCAAGGGAGTGAAGATTGTCTTCTTCCCCGGCGGTACCCCGGGCGGCGGGTTCGAAAGCGTGGTCTACAACGGCGCCAAGGCCGCACAGGCGGCATTCGGCCCGAGTGTGACCTACCAGTGGTCCGACTGGGATCCACAGAAGATGATCACTCAGTTCCAGCAGGCGGTCGCCACCCACCCGGACGCCATCGCCATCATGGGTCACCCAGGCGACGCATCGTTCGACCCATTGATCGCGGATGCGCGCGGCAAGGGAATCCTGGTCACCTCGATGAACACCCAACTGCCCACCGCCGAGTCGACCTATCTGACCCAGGGCTTCGGGTACGCCGGTGCGATCCTGTACGACGCGGGTGCCGATCTGGCCAAGGAAGCCATCAAGCGGGACAACCTGAAGGCCGGCGACCGGGTCTTCGTCTGGGGTCTGCTGTCGCAGCCCGGTCGCGGACAACGCACCAAGGGGATCGTCGACACGCTCAAGGCGGCCGGCATGACGGTGGACTATCTCGAGATCGACGACGCGACCAACGCCGACCCGGCCAACGGGGTCTCGGTCTTCACCGGGTACGCCTCCAAGCACCGGGACGTCAAGGCGATGTTCATCGACCACGGCAACCTCACCTCCAGCACACCGACGTACATGAAGGCGGCGAACCTTCAGCCCGGCTCGGTGTACGTGGCGGGTTTCGACATGTCCCCGGCGACGGTGAAGGGCATCAAGGACGGGTACATCAGCCTGGTCATCGACCAGCAGGAGTGGTTGCAGGGCTTCTTCGGAATCCTCCAGCTGTGCCTGACCAAGCAGTACGGGTTCAGCGGGCTGGAAATCAACACCGGCGGCGGGTTCGACGACAAGTCCAACATCGACCAGCTCGACCCACTGGTGACGAAGCAGATCCGGTAATGTCCACAAGCGACACTGATAGCAACGAGACGGTGACCGCGCAGCCCGCCCTCGAGCTGCGCGGCATCACCAAGTCCTTCGGTGGCGTACGGGTCCTGCACGGTGTCGACATCGACCTACGCCCGGGCGAGGTGCTCGGTCTGGTCGGCGACAACGGGGCCGGCAAGTCGACGCTCATCAAAATCATCACGGGCGTACACCAGCCCGATGCCGGGACGATCCGGTTCCACGGCCGGCCGGTGGAGGGTCTGACCGTCCCGCGGGCGCGCGCGCTCGGCGTCGAGACGGTCTACCAGGAGCGGGCACTGGCCGAGCAGTTGTCCATGTGGCGCAACATCTTCATGGGCCGGCCGATCGCCAATCGGCTCGGCTTCCTCAATGTTCGGCGGATGCGCCGCATCACCGCAGCGCTGATGGGTGATTCGATGGGCTTCACCTCGGCCGCGCTGACCCCGGATACCAACGTGACCGGGCTCTCCGGCGGTGAACGGCAAGGGCTGGCCATCGTCCGCGCCCTGCACTTCGAAGCAGCCATCATCATCCTTGACGAGCCGACAATGGGTCTGTCCCTGGCCGAAACCGAGAAGCTGCTGCGCTTCGTCGACGGTATCCGTGCCGCCGGCAAGTCGGCGATACTCATCGACCACAACATCTTCCACGTGTACTCGGTCGCCGACCGGGTCGTGGTACTGGATCGGGGCCGGGTCGCCGGCACCTTCCCCACCGCCAGGTACTCGCTCGACCAGCTCACGGCGATCATGCGCGAAGTGGCGGCTACCGCCGTGTACACCGAGCCGCTGCCACACTCCACAGTGGAGGCAGAGGCATGACCGCGGCGAGCGTCGGGTATCTACCCACCCTGCGGTCCTGGGCATCCCAGATCGGCATCACCGCTGCCTTCATCGTGCTTTGGATCGTCTTCATCGTGCTGGCTCCGGACACGTTCCTGGACAGCCGCATCTACCTGTCCTTCGGCCAGACCACGCCGTACTTCGCTCTGGTGGCGCTGCCGCTGACGATGGTGATCGTCTGCGGCGATATCGACCTGTCGTTCCCGTCCACGATGGCGCTGGGCATGGTCGGTTTCCTCGCCGTCGAGCGGACCACCCAGAACGTGGAGCTGGGTGTGCTCGCCGCGGTCGTGGTCGGCGCGCTGGCTGGACTGCTCAACGGCGCCATCGTCACGGTGATCGGCATCCCCTCGCTCGTGGTCACCATCGGCACCCAGTTCCTCTACCGCGGGTTGACTCTGGTTCTGGTCAACGGGCGCAGCTACGCGCTGGTGGAGGTGGAGGGTACGCCCGGGTACCGGCTGATGGTCGGGCGGCTGTTCGGCGTCCCGATGCAGTTCATCTGGCTGGTCGTCGCGGCGGTGGTCACCTGGCTGCTGCTGTACCGGCACCGGCTCGGCCAGAACGCACACGTGATAGGGGACAACAAGCAGGCGGCCGCGTTGATGGGGATCCCGCTGCGGGGTACCCGGATCATCCTGTTCGTGCTCACCGGCGTCGCGGCCGCCTTCGCCGGCGCGATGAACAGCTTCCAGATCTCGAACTTCTACCCCGCGATGGGCGCCGGCTACCTGCTGCCGACGCTGGCCGCGGTCTTCGTCGGCGGCACCTCGGTCTTCGGCGGGCGGGGCAGTATCTGGGGCACCTTCATCGGCGCCTTCATGATCGGTGGCATCACGGCCGGCATCGTTGCCGTCGGCATCACCGACTACTACACCAACCTCATCTACGGCGGGATCGTTCTGATCGCGCTGTGCATCCACGCGATACTCCAGCGCCGCTTCACCCGCTGACCAGGCCCGCCGACCCGGCTGGGTCAGACGCGGGCGAGCCGGCGGAGAAGGGTGCCGGAGCTCAACGGGTACGCCCCGTGGCGGCGTACCCCGTCGGCGACCTCCCGGTCGGAGGAGATCACCACGATCGGCCGGCCGGCCGGCTCGGCCCGCACCAGGCGCCGGATCAGCTCATCTGCGGTCTCCCCCTTGCGGGAGAAGAGCACCCGCACGCCGCGCGGCGCCGGCGGCAGCGCCACCATCCGCTCGGCTCCGTCGAAGACCGCGGTGACCTCCGCCGCGGTCTGCGCGACCAGCCCGCCCAGGCCGCTGACCAGGCGCTGGCGCTGCTGCTCCAGCGAGATCTCGCCGAACCCGGTCTTGGTCACGTTGTACCCGTCGACGATCAGGTGCGCCTTCGGCAGCGCGAGCAGCTGGTCCAACCGGGCCGGGTCGTCCGCGTCCAGCGCCCGCGCCTTTCCGGCACCGGGGGTACCCGCCACCCCGGCCGCCTCCGCCGCCACCACATCGGCCGGCCGTACCGAGGTCGGCTCCAGAGCGAGCTCCCGGCGCAGGCCCAGAGCGGCCTGACCGATCGTCTCCAGCAGCAGCCACAGCCGGGCGTCGTCGACCTGCCGGGCCTCCTTCGCCGCCTGCCGGTTGGCGCCAGCGGCCGCCTCCGCATCGGCCAGCTTGCCGCGCAGCCGGCGCAGCTCCGCCTCGTGATCTGCGGCGGAGCGGGCCAGCCGGCCACGCTCGGTGGCGAGCAGCTCGCTCGCCCGCCGTTCCCGCGTCTGCGCCTCGCGCAGTTGCCGGTGCAGGACGCGGTTCTCGTCCCGGATGCCGGCGGTCTCCTCGCGCAACCGGGCCAGCTCGTCGCGCAGCTTGTCCGCCTCCACCCGGGCGACAGCCCGGTCGTGCTCGGCCCGGGCCACCCGCTGCTCCGCGTCGCGCAGCCGCTCGGTGATCGCGGCGCTGTCCGCCTCGACCCGTACCGCCTCCCCGGCGGCACCGACCAGCTCCACCCAGCCGGTCGACCGGGCCAGGTACGCCAGCGCGGCGACCTCGACCGGGTCGGCGGCGGCCGGGGCGTGCCCGGCCAGCACCGAGGCACCCAGGTCCCCGGCCTCCTCGACCACCCGGCTGGCGACCCGCTGGCGGAACAGCAGGTCGTTGGTGAGCTGGGTCGCGATCGCCGTACCGCCCAGCCGGGCCCGTTGCCGGGGGGCGAACTTGGCGACCCGGCGCAGCGGCGGTGGGATCTCGTCGAAGGGCAGCCCGGCCAGGGCGGCCGCGGCCAGTGAGATCACCCGCAGCCGTACCGGCTCCAGCAGGATCGGCTCCGCCGGCTCTGCCTGCCCAGCAGGCTCCGGCTCGCCCCCGGCCGGGGCCGGATCGTGATCAGGAACCTGCGCGGACATGCGCCCAGTGTCGCACTGCTGACACCAGTCCGGCTCCTCATGTCAGCCTGTCGTTACCCGCGCTCCACCCGCGCCCTGCGTCCGGGCAGCGTGCACCCGCCCGCAGCCCGGCGCGTCGCGGTCCCGCTGTCGTACCCCGGCCGTACGGTGCCGGCGTGACAGAGGGCTGGCTCGGGCGTGCCCGCCCGGGGCGCGCCGGGCGCTTCGTTCAGGGGACCATCGACGAGTTTCTGAGCGGCGCGACCGGCGGGCCGGCCGGCGACACCGCCCGATCGTTGCGCGAGACCACCTTCGTCGTGGTCGACCTGGAGACCACCGGCGGCCCGCCCGAGGAGTGCGGTGTGACCGAGATCGGCGCGGTCAAGATCCGCGCTGGGGAGGAGCTCGGCGAGTTCGGCACCCTGGTCAACCCGGGCCGGCCGGTACCGCCCTTCATCACCGTACTGACCGGGATCACCCAGGCGATGCTCACGCCGGCGCCGACCCTGGCCGCCGTGCTGCCCGCGTTCCTGGAGTTCGCCCGCGGCTGCGTCTGGGTGGCGCACAACGCGCCCTATGACGTCGGGTTCCTCAAGGCCGCCTGCGGGCGGTACGGGTACCCATGGCCCCGGCCGACCGTCCTGGACACCGCGGCGCTCGCCCGGCGTGCGTTGACCCGGGACGAGGTACCGGACCGGCGGCTGTCCACCCTCGCCAACCACTTCGGTGCCCGTACCCCCAACCACCGCGCGCTGGCCGACGCGCGCGCCACGGTCGATGTGCTGCACGCCCTCTTCGCCCGGCTGGGCAGCTACCGGGTCTTCACGCTCGGCGAGGCGGTCGAGTTCGCCAAGGCGGTCAGCCCGACCCAGCGGGCCAAGCGCCACCTCGCCGAAGGGCTGCCGGACGCACCCGGGGTGTACGTCTTCCGGGCCATCGATGACCGCCCGCTCTACGTCGGCACCAGCGGCGCCATCGCGACCCGCGTCCGGTCCTACTTCACTGCGGCGGAGAAGCGGGCCCGGATCTCCGAGATGCTGGCCGCCGCGGTCCGGGTCGAGGCGATCGAGTGCGCCCACGCGCTGGAGGCGGAGGTACGGGAGCTGCGGCTGATCGCCGCGCACAAGCCGCCGTACAACCGCCGGTCGAAGTTCCCCGAGCGGGTGCACTGGCTGAAGCTCACCGTGGAGGCGTACCCGCGGCTGTCGGTGGTGCGCGCGCTGGCCGCCGACGGTGCGGCGTACCTCGGCCCGTTCGGCTCATCGCGCGCGGCCGAGCAGGCCGCTGCCGGGCTGTACGACGCCCTCCCGCTGCGCCAGTGCACGCAGCGGCTCTCCGCGCGGACCCCGACGCCCGCGTGCGTGCTGGCCGAACTGGGGCGCTGCCCGGCGCCGTGCGAACACCGGGTCTCCCCCGCCGACTATGCGGCGGCCGCCGCGCAGCCGTTCCGGGTGGCCACAGTGGACGATGTGGCGCCGGTGGTCGAGCCACTGCTGGCGCGGATCGCCCACCTCGCCGGGCAGCAGCGCTACGAGGAGGCCGCGACGCTGCGGCGGCGGCTGAGTACTCTGCTGCGCGCGACCACCCGGATGCAGCGGCTGAGTTCGCTGACCGGGATCGCCGAGCTGGTGGCGGCCCGGCCGGCAACGGCCGGGGGCTGGCAGCTGGCGGTCATCCGGTACGGCCGGCTCGCCGCCGCCGGTACCTCGCCGCCGGCCCGGCACCCGGGTCCCACGATCGAGACCCTGCTCGCCACCGCCGAGACGGTACGCCCCGGCCCCGGCCCGACCCCGGCGGCCAGCGCCGAGGAGACCGAGCGGTTGCTGGCCTGGCTGGAGCGGCCAGACGCCCGGCTGGTCCGGGCGACCGACGGCTGGGGGCTGCCGGCGAGCGGGGCGGCCCGGTTTCACGCTCTGTTGGCCACAGTGGAGCGAGCCGCGATTCAGCCGTACGCACACCACCTCCTGCCCGATCGGCTGACGGGATCATCGCTAGGCTTGTAGCACGAACTGGGGGTGTGTGTGGGTTTGTCGCCCAGCGGCCCGGCGGCAGGCTCGGCGCATCCTGGTCGGGACGTGCCCTCCCGGGACGCGCGACAGGAGGTGATCGGTGGACCTCACCGCCGGCGCGGGTAGCGCTGCCCAGCGCGTATCCGCCCCGGCCGCGGTTGGGCCGGCCATCCACGAGGGCCGGTTCGGCAGACGCCTGCGTTCGCTGCTGCCCTGGCCGAACCAACCCGGCGACCCGGTCGGCGGGCTGCTGCGTGCCCACCGGCAACAGCACCCCCGGGGGAACGTTGCGCTGCTCCGCAAGGGATACCTGGTTGCCGATCGGATGCACCACGGGCAGCTGCGCAAGAGCGGCGAGCCGTACATCACCCACCCCCTCGCCGTCGCGAGGATCCTGGCCGATCTGGGCATGGACACCACGACGCTGGTCGCCGCCCTGCTGCACGACACGGTCGAGGACACCAGCTACACGCTCGAGGAGCTGACCGCGGCCTTCGGTGGCGAGGTCGCGCTGCTGGTCGACGGGGTGACGAAGTTCGACAAGGTCTACTTCGGCGCCAACGCCGAGGCCGAGACGATCCGCAAGATGCTGGTACGGGCCGGCAAGGACATCCGGGTGCTGGTCATCAAGATGGCCGACCGGCTGCACAACATGCAGACCCTGGCTGCCCGCTCGCCCGCCTCCCGGGCGCGCATCGCCCGGGCCACCAGCGAGGTGCTGGTACCGCTCTGCGACCGGCTCGGGATCCAGGCGCTCAAGCGCCAGCTCGAGGACGCGGTGCTGTGGACGCTGGAGCCGGAGTGGTACGCCCGGATCGACGAACACCGTCACAACCAGCGGGACCGGGCCGGATTCCTGTCCGCCGTCATCGGTACCCTTCAGTCCGAACTGAACCGGGCGAAGATCACCGCAACCGTGACCGACCGGCCGCGCCACTACTACTCGATCTGGAAGGACAGCGTCGCCGCCGGCCACGACGATCCGCACGACCTGCCCCGCGTCGTGATCGTGGTGGACGGCCGGCAGACCGACTGCTACGCCGCCCTGGGCACGGTGCACACCACCTGGCGACCCGTACCCGGTCGGTTCAAGGACTTCATCGCCTCGCCGAAGAACAACCTCTACCGCTCGCTGCACACCACCGTGCTCGGCCCCGGCGACCAGCCGCTGGAGGTGCTGATCCGGACCGAGCCGATGCACAAGACCGCCGAGTACGGCATCGTGGTGAACTTCCGCGACCCGGAGTACACCGCCCGGCTGAGCCGGCAGGCGCGCGAGGAGCAGGTGGCCTGGTTGAAGCGGGTGCTGGACTGGCAGTCGGTGGCCGAGGATGCGACGAGTTTCCTCGACGCGCTGCGCTGCGACCTCACCGAGGGGCAGGTGCAGGTCTTCACCACCGATGGCCGCCGGATCCAGCTGCCCTCCGGAAGCACGCCGGTCGACCTGGCGTACGCGCTGTCCACCGAGACCGGGCACGGTTGCGTCGGCGCCAAGCGGGACGGGCGCCTGGTCCCGCTCGGCACACCGCTCGCCGATGGCGAGGTGGTGGAGATCATCAGTGAGAACCGGCTCGACAGCGGCCCGTCCCGCGAGTGGCTCTCCTTCGTCCGCACCCCCGCCGCACAGCTACAGATCAACCTCTGGTTCCAGCAGGTGGCGGGAGAGACCGGCGGCGGAGCTGCCGGGCCGGATACCGTGGCGCACCGGGTACAGCTGGGCATGGCCGCGCTGAGCCTGGCACTGCGCCACCGGGATCGTGGTCTGGGCGACGACCGGTTGCTGCTCAGCCTCGCCGGTGAGCTGGGCTACCCGGACCAGGAGGCGCTGCTGGTCGCCGTCGCCGAGGACCGGATACCCGCCGGGGATGTCGCGGACCGGCTGATCAGCTCGGTGGACCGCTCCCCGGTGGACGAGCCGCCAGGCTAGCCTGGCTCGGTGACGAGTCCTCCGGTCGCGCGAGCCAGGCTGGGACGCACCCTCCCGGGGCGCGCCTGGTTGCGCGGGCGTGCCTTCGAGACCTTCTACCGGCTGCCGGCACACTGGCGCCGGCGGATCATCCGCCTGGGTACGGCGAAGTACATCGTGGGTGCGGTGGTACTGCTGCGGCAGAGCGGCGCGCCGGAGCCGGGCCGGTTGCTGCTCCTGCACCAGCCACCCAGGCGCGGCTGGTCGCTGCCGGGCGGTCTGCTCAAGCGCGGTGAAGCGCCGGTGGTCGGCGCGGCCCGCGAGCTGTACGAGGAGACCGGGGTACGGGTCGACCCGGCCGAACTGACCGCCGCCACACCCAACGCCCAGGTACACAACCGGGGGCGGTGGATCGACATGGTCTTCGAGGCACGGGTACCGGCCGAGGCACAGTTGCATGTGGACGGTGCCGAGGTGCATGAGGCGGCGTGGCACCCGCTGGACGCACTGCCACAGTTGACTACGCCGACCGCGAACCTGCTCGCGCAGTACGGCATCGGGCCGCTGGCCAAGCGCTCCCTGGCCGAACCCCCGGCGAGCTGACCAGTGCCGGCCGGGGTCGGGGCGGACCGGCTTCCGGCGGCCGGAGCCGGAGTGGCCGGAGCCGGAGCAGACGGGGTCAGGGTGGCCGCGGTGGTACTCGCCGCGGGCGAGGGGCGGCGGCTACGACCGCTGACCGACCGGGTACCGAAGGCACTCTGCCCGGTGGGCAACCTACCGCTGCTCGATCGGGCGCTGGACCGGCTGGCCAGGCTCGGGCTGGCCGGTCCCGATGCGATCGCGGTCAACGCCTGGTACCTGGCCGACCAGGTCGTCGCCGCATTGGGCGACCGCGGCTACCCGTCGGTCGAGCGCGGCCCGCACCCGTTGGGTACCGCCGGTGGCATCGGCAACCTGCGCGACTGGATCGCCGGCCGTGGCGTACTCGCGGTCAACGCCGACGGCTACCTGGCCAGTAGTGGACAAGGCGGCAACAGCGACCTGGTGCCGCTGCTGGCCGGGTGGGACGGGCGGCAGACCCGGCTGCTCGGGGTACCCGCCGAGCCGGGCCGGCCGGCCGAGTTCGGGGCGTACCGGTTCGCCGGCGTCTCGCTGCTCCCGTGGTGGCGGGTGGCCCGGCTGACCGCCGAGCCGGCCGACCTGGTACGCCAGGTGTGGCGGCCGGCCGAGGCGGCCGGTGACCTGGCGGTGGTCGAGTACCCCGGAACCTACCTGGACACCGGTACCCCCGCCGACTATCTCGCGGCGAACCTGCACGCGGCGGCCGCCGCCCCGGGCGGGGTGCTGATCGGAGCCGGCGCGACCGTCACCGGTACGGTCAGCCACGCGGTGATCGGCGCCGGTGCGACGATCCGCGGCCGGGTCAGCCACGCGCTGGTCTGGCCGGGTGGCACCGTACCGGCCGGGGAACGGCTACGTGACGCCATCCGGTACGGCACCGACGGAACCGTACCCGCCGGCACGGTTAGCATGAGCTGACCCGCCGGCCCGCGCCGCGCGGGGCCGCCACGACCCCAGGAGCGTTCCAGGTGATCACCGCGATCGTCCTCATCGACTGCGCTACCGACGCCATCCCCGAGGTGGCAGCCGCCCTGGCCGACCTGCCGGGGGTGAGCGAGGTCTACTCGGTGGCCGGTGGGGTGGACCTGATCGCGATCGTGCGGGTGCGCGAGTTCGACGAGGTCGCCGAGGTGATCGCGGGCGGCATCTCGAAGACCGATGGGGTCCTGAACACCGACACCCACATCGCCTTCCGTGCGTACTCCCGGCACGATCTGGAGGAGGCGTTCTCGATCGGCTTCGCCGGTGCCGAGTGAGCTACGGCCTGGTGCCCTGGTAGCTGTAGAGCACCCTGCCTGACCGGGCGTCGATCAGGTCGATGACGGTGCACGACTGGACCGGGGGTTGGCTGCTTCCGGGTGGGCCTCCGGCCGCCAGGCACGGCGCCCCGGTCCAGATCATGACGTACGCCAGTGCGTCCACAATGGACGAGATGAGTTCTCCTCTAGGGCCGATCTTTCCGGTCTTCGGCACGTTGGCGATCGCCAGTTGGATCGTCGGTGCCTTGCCGGGTACGCAGATCGCGTCGCCGGTCGAACACAGGGCGTAGGCCTGGGTGGCGGAGATGGCCGGGCTCGCCGCGGATGGCGGCACAGCGAGGTCGATGCCCGCGGCCGGGAAGTGTTGTGGCGCCGCCAGCCGACCCGTCGAGGTGGGTGGTGGGAAGAAGGGCGAACCGGGAGGGTCGCTGGCGCCATGTGCCGCCGGCGCTTCGCCGGCCCGGGCGCTGGTACAGCCACAAAGGACGGTGAGGGAGAGTAGCACGACGACCGACCGCAGACCTTTGGCTTTCACGTCACGCTCCTAACCAGCTTGCGGATAACCAGCTTGCGGATAACCAGAAGGTGAGATGCGACCCACCGACAAGGACGAGCCGATTGTCGAGTACCTGCAACGCGGGGACGACCGGCTCGCCGTACACATCTACCCGGAGCCACCCGACGCCTCCGGACCGTTCGTCGTGATCTGGCCGGCGATGGGCGTACCAGCACGGTACTACCGATCGTTCGTCGTCGAACTGCGCGCCGCCGGTCTCGGTGTCGCCGTCGCCGACCTGCGCGGCACCGGTGCCAGCACGCCGCCGCCGAGCCGGCGCTCCCGGTACCGGCTGGCCGATCTCGTCGACGATGTGGCCGCCGTACAGCAGGCGCTCGCCCCGCGCATCACCGGCCGGCGCTGCCTGCTGCTCGGGCACTCGCTCGGCGGCCAGGTGGCGCTGCTGCACACCGGACTCGCCGAAGAGTCCACTGTGGATGGCGTGGTGCTGGTGGCGGTCGGGTTGCCGCACTTCCGCCGGTACCCGCCCCGCCGGGCCGCCTGGGTCCTGGCGTTGACCCAGGGCACCAACGCGGCCAGCGCGCTGCTGCGCGTCTGGCCCGGCTGGCGGTTCGGCGGGCGGCAGGCGCGCGGGGTGATCCGGGACTGGGCCTACACCGCCCGGCACGGCCGGTACCCGCACCTGGCCGGGCGGGATGCCGAAGCGGCGCTGCGCGGGGTCGCCGTACCGGTGCTCGCCATCAGCGTCGAGAACGACGCCTACACACCGGAGCCGACCACTGAGCTACTGGTCGGCAAGTTGGCCGCGGCCCGCGTCGAGCGCGAGCACTACTCGGCCGCACAGGCCGGTGCGCCGCTGAACCACTTCCGTTGGGTACGAGCATCCGCGCCGCTCGCTGTCCGGGTGGCGGAGTTCGCCGCCCGGCTGTGACCCGGCTCAGGCGCCGATGCCGCGTTTGAGTACGGCCAGGATCGCCAGCCGGCGCTGCTCGTCGCCGATCAGCCCGACCTGGGTGGCGCCCAGCAACAGGGCCAGAACCAGCACCTCCAAGGCGCCGGCGAGGGTCTGCGCCGGCAGGTCGGCGCGCAGCGCGCCCTCGGCCTGGCGGTCGGTGACCACCCGTACCATCTCCTCGCGCACCTGCTCGACCGCGGGCAGCCGCAGCAGTTCGGCGGTACGGTCCGCCTCCAGCCCCTGGAAGATCCGGCGGGCCAGCGGGTGGGTCTCCAGCTCGCCGAGCAGCGCCGGAATCAGATCCGCGTTGCCGGCCGGGAAGGTCGGCTCGGTCAGCCGGCCCTTCACCACGTCCAGGAACCCAGCGATGTCGTGCTCGAAGGCGACCCGGAACAGCTCCTCCTTGGAGCCGAAGTACGCGTGTACCGCGGGTGCCGTGACACCGGCGTCCCGCGCGATACCGGCGACCGATGCCTGCCGGAAGCCCTCGGTGGCGAACCGGGACACGGCGCAGACCAGGATCCGCTGGCGGGTTGCGGCACCCTTGGAGAGCACCTCGGTCGGCGAGTCGGTCGGTGGCACGACAAGATCCTAGCAATTGCGAGGCTTCTAGTTATTGACTCTTTCCGTCAAAGACTAAGAATGGAGCCCATGGCGACCGATGTCTCGAGTCCCTCCCGGTCGGCACCCGGCTCCACGGTGCACGGCCTGTCACTGCTCCGGATGGTGCGCCGGGATCCGTTGACCCTGCTGCTGGCGGAGCGCCGCGCGCATGGACCGGTGGTGCGGTTGCGGGTACCGCAGTTGCCGCTGTACCTGGTCACCGACCCGGAGGCGATCCAGGAGGCGATGATCCGGACCCACCACGAGTACGAGAAGGGCTTCGGCCGCAAGGACTCGGACAGCCCGGCCGCGCAGCCACTGATCCGGGCGCTCGGGCGCGGCCTGCTCACCAGCGATGCCCAGCTGCACCGGCGCCAGCGCCGGCTGATCCAGCCGATGTTCCACCACGACCGCATCGCCGGGTACGGGCGCACCTTCGTCGAGCTCGCCGGCCGGGCGCTGGACGACTGGCGGGACGGCGAGATCCGCGACGTACACCGGGACATGGCCGAGCTGACCCTGGCGATCGTCGCGCGGACCGTCTTCGATGTCGACATCGAGGCCGATGTGGTGACCACGATCAGGGTCGCGCTCGCGGAGAACCAGGACACGCTACGGCGCAGCACCTCGCTCTGGGGGCGGGTGCTCAACCGGCTGCCGGTACCGTCGACCCGCCGGTGGAACGCCTCCGAGCGACACATGAACGGGCTGATGTACCGGATGATCGAAGAGCGCCGGGCGGCCGGCGCGACCGGCGACGACCTGCTCAGCCTGCTGCTGTCCGCACGGGACAAGGAGACCGGCGAGCCGATGTCCGACACCCAGGTGCGGGACGAGGCGGTGACCCTGCTGCTGGCCGGGCACGAGACGACCGCCAACGCGCTCGCCTTCGCGCTGCACCTGCTCGCCAGCCACCCCGTGCAACAGCAGCGGGCCCGGGACGAGCTGACCGGCGTCCTTTGTGGACAGACGCCGACAGTGGCCGACCTGCGCCGGTTGCCGTACACCAACGCGGTGGTATCCGAGACCATGCGGCTGTACCCGCCGGCCTGGATGCTGCAGCGCCGGCTGACCCAGGACCGGTTGATCGGCGGGTACCGGCTGCCGAAGGGCGCCACCCTGTTCATGCCGCCGTGGGTGGTGCACCGCGACCCCGAGTTGTGGCCGGAGCCGGACGCGTTCCGGCCGGAGCGCTGGCTCACCGACCCCGGCGACCGGCACCGCTACGCGTACTACCCGTTCGGCGGTGGACCGCGCCAGTGCATCGGCAACGACTTCGCCACCGTGGAGGCGAGCCTGGTGCTGGCCACCCTGCTGCCCCGGTGGCGGCTGGAGCCGGCGCCGGACGCGCCGCCGGTGGTACCACTCCCCCTGATCACTCTGCGGCCCCGGCACGGCGTCTGGCTGACCGTAGCCCGGGCCTAGCTTCGGGACCTGCTCGGCAATATATGCGCATCGCATAGACTTGGGCCTCATGGAGTCAGGTCTTGAGGCAGCCATCGATAGGTGGCACGCGAGCGTGAACGACGGCAACCTGGAAAGCTCGGCGCGCGCGGTCGGTGATCCGGTCGTCGTCCTGGGGCCGAAGGGCGCCGGCGCGATCACCCCGGAGCAGTTCGCAGAGTGGGTGGATCGATCGGGGATCAGGCTGGTCCCGCTGTCGTGGCACCCGGTCAGTGAACGCCTCATGGTCGTCGAGGAGGAGGCCAGTTGGCCCGAGAGCAACCGGCCGGCTCGGGTAGCGACGGTGTTCCGGGTAACCGGTGGGAAGGTCACCGCCGCGCTCCGACTGCCCGATCTGAAGTCGGCGCTTGAGCTGGCGTACATCTGCCGCGAGATGGCGGCCAGCGAATGACCGCCAAGGGGCCGGGCCAGGTCTTGTTCGGCTTCGTCCGGCACTGGTCGCGCAGATCTTCACCCGGCGACTACGCGGCGGCCGAGCAGGGCCGGTTGGTGCTGGTCACCGAGTCTGTACACGCCCTGATGGAACGCGGGATCGCGGCAACAGTCAACGCCGTTGCGCACGAGATCGGCATCGATCAGAGCGGAGCGTCGCGAATGATCAAAAGCGCGACTGAGGCGGGATACCTGTCCATGCGGGCTTCCCGAACTGACGCCCGTTGCCGTGAGGCAGCGCTGACCTCCGCGGGCCGGTCCATGCTGAAGCAGGCTCATCACTGGCAGGAGCAGGTCTTCGACCAGTTGACAGTCGGCTGGAGTGACCGGCGGCGGGATGACTTCCAACGGGCCATGGCGGACCTGGTCGACCGGTCGAATGCGTTGGATGTATGACCGCGCCGACCCGGGGCTCCGCATCCGTGAGCCTTATGCGCCCTGCCACCTCGCCGTTGGACCGGGCCGCCGCCTGGTCGTCGACGCCGGCGCGCTTGCCGGCTCGGCGGCCAGCGCCGTCGCCAGCGCCCGACCAGAGCCGGTCAGCCGGTACAAGTGGCGCGGCGGCCGGCCGGCCGCGGTGGCAGTGTCCCAACTGGTCTCCAGCAAGCCGCGGTCGGCCAGCCGGATCAGGATCGGATACATCGTGCCGGGCTTGAGGTCCAGCTCCTGGCACAGCTCGTAGCCGTATCGCCAGGTGCTCGGCCGCTCCGCCAGCGCCTGGATCACGGCCACGGTCTGTTCGGAGGGACGTCGAGTACGAGCCACCGGCTAACTCTACATAGCAAGAGTTAAGCCGTCAACGCGGCCTACTGGAGGTCGAACTCGTCGCCCTCCGGCGAAGGATCAGCCGGCCTCGGCCCGGATCTCCTGGGCCAGGGCGATCCACCGGCGCAGTACGGCGGCGGCCGCCCCGGAGTCCAACGCCGCGCCGGCCCGCTCCATCCCACCCCGCACGGCGGCGGGCAGGTCATCGCCCAGGCCCGCGTGCGCCGCGAGTGCCGCACCAGCGTTGACTACGACCGCGTCCCGCACCGGGCCCTTCTCGCCGGCCAGCAACCGGCGTACCACCTCCGCGTTGAAGGTCGCGTCCGCGCCGCGCAGGTCCCCGGGGCTGGACCGGGCGACGCCCAGATCCAGCGCGTCCAGCACCGTCTCCCTCACCTGTCCATTATGGACAGACCAGGCCCGGGTCGGCGCCGCGGTGGTGAACTCGTCCAACCCGTCCTCGCCGCGTACCAGCAACACCGAGTCGCCGCGCGCGGCGAAGACGGCAGCCATCACCGGCGCCATCCGCGGATCCGCGCAGCCGACCATGCCGGCCCGCGGCTGGGCCGGGTTGGTCAACGGGCCGAGGAAGTTGAAGAACGTCGGTACCCCGAGCTCCCGCCGGGCCACCGCGGCGTGCCGCATGCCGGGGTGGAACGCGGCGGCGAAGCAGAACCCGATGCCCACCTCGGTCACGCACCGGGCCACCCCCTCCGGGGAGAGGTCCAGCGGCAGGCCAAGGTGCTCCAGCACATCGGCCGCGCCGCAGGCCGAGCTCGCCGCCCGGTTGCCGTGCTTGATGACGCGTACCCCAGCGCCGGCGACGGTGAGCGCGGCCATAGTGGAGATGTTGACCGTGTGCGCGCGGTCGCCACCGGTACCCACCACATCCACCGCGTCGGTACGCAGACCGTCGGGCAGGTCGAGCCGGGTCGCGTTGGCGAGCATCGCCTCCACCAGACCGGCGATCTCGGCCGGCGTCTCCCCCTTGGCGCGCAGGGCGACGGCGAAGCCGGCCACCTGTACCGGGGTTGCCGAGCCGGTCATGATCTCGCGCATCGCCCACGCGGTGTCCGCTGTGGACAGTTCCTCGCCGCGCAACAGCGCGCCGACGAGCTGTTGCCAGCTGCGCTCGCCCATGGCGGGCCTCCAGTTGGTCCTGCCGGCGGGGTCAGCCGGCGGCTCGGGTTCATGCCGGCGGGGTGGGTGGAGCCGGCAAAGGATCGGGTCAGGCGGTGGCCCGCGCCCGGAGCAGGCCGGCGACGGTACGCCCGGTCGCCACCGGGTCGAGCGGGTGGGTCAGGGTCGCGTCGACCTGAGCGTAGGCGGCCAACCAGCGATCCGCCGCCCGGGCAATCACCAGGCACAGTGGTGGGCAGTCACGGACCTCGTCGCGCAGCTGCCGGGCGATGCCGATGCCGCCGGCCGGCTGCGCCTCGCCGTCGAGCACCACCAGGTCGATGTCGTACTCGTCGATCACGCGCAGGCACTCGGCGTAGCTGGCCGCGTCGCAGAACTCCACCGAGAGATCGGCGGCGGGGCGGGCGCCGATGGCCAGCCGCATCTGGTCGCGTATCCGCGGGTCGTCGCTGTAGAGCAGCACGGAGTAGGTCATCGGTTCAGGCTCCAGGTCGGTGGGTTGCGTGCTGAATGCTACCGGTCATCCGGCAGCCGGCGTCTCCCACCACGGCCGCTCCCAGAGCGACTCGTCGGGTACCGGACCAGCCGGCCCGCCGCCCGGGGCCGCCTCCGCGACCGGGGCGGGCGCCGGG
>JAFMQQ010000566.1 GCA_017354595.1 Micromonosporaceae bacterium | reverse complement strand
ACGGCCGGCCGCGCCGCCTCAACCGTGGCTTCCGGATCGCACAATCGTTCTCCGCGCTGGCGATGTCGGTCGGGCACGGGATGCAGGACGCGGCGAAGACGATCGGCGTGGTCGGGCTCGCGCTCGCCGCCGGCGGCTTCCTGGCCGTGGCCCACCCGACCCCACTGTGGGTGTACGGGTTGACCGCGACCGTACTGGCTCTGGGCACGTACTCGGGCGGCTGGCGCATCATCGGTACCCTCGGCCGGCGCATCATCCACCTCGACCCGCCGCAGGGCTTCGCCGCCGAGGCGACCGCGAGCACGGTCCTGTTCGTCACCTCCCGGCTCGGCCTGCCGATCTCCACGACGCACACGATCACTTCGGCGATCATGGGCGTCGGCGCCACCCGGCGGCTTTCCGCGGTGCGCTGGGGGGTGGCCGGGAACATCGTGCTCGCCTGGCTGTTCACCCTCCCCGCGGCGGCATCCGTGGCCGGGCTGCTCTACCTGGCGATCCAGCCGGTCATGTCCTGACCGGGCGTGTCCTGACCGGGCGTGCCTGCCGGGGCCCGGTCATGGGTACGTGACGCCGATCTGCTCCCGGATCTGGTCCAGGATCCGCATGATGTCCAGCGTCTCGGCGTGCGGTACCAGCGGACTCTCGGTCAGCCCGGCGGCCAGGCAGCGCATCACCTCCTCGGCCTCGTAGCCCAGGCCGTTCCCGCGTCGCGGTACCTCGACCTGTTCGGCGGCCGCGCCCGGGGTACCGGGGACAAGCCGGTAGGTCTGCCCGCTGAAGAACGGAGCCGGCAGCTCGATCCGGCCCTGCGTGCCGATCACGGTCGCGGTGACCGGGCCGGGCCCGAGGATTCCACAGTGGAGTGTCGCGGTGGCGCCGGAGGCGAAACTCATCGCCACTGCGGTGCTCTCGTCGGTACCCTCCGGGCCGAGCGTGGCCAGTGCGGTGACCTGCTCCGGCGCGCCGAGGAACAGGTAGGCGAAGGTCACCGGGTAGACACCGAGGTCGAGCAGGGCGCCACCGCCGAGTTCCCGGGCGCGCATCCGGTGCTCCGGTGGGAACGGGCCGGCGACGTCGAAGTCGGCGAGCACCGCGGTGATGGTGCCGATCGCGCCGCCGGCGACCAGCTCCCGCACCCGGCGGATGGCCGGGATGGTGCGCATCCACATCGCCTCCATGAAGAAGACGCCACGCTCCCGCGCCGTGCGTACCAGATCCCGCGCGCTATCCAGGTCCAGCGTGAGTGGTTTCTCGCAGAGCACCGCCTTGCCGGCGTCGAGGCAGCGCTTCGCGGCGGCGTGGTGCGCCGCGTGCGGGGTGGCGACATAGACCACGTCCAGATCGGGATCGGCGGCCAGCTCCGCCCAGGAGCCGTGCGCCCGGGGGATGCCGTGCCGGGCGGCGAACGCCTCGGCGGCGGCGGTGCTGCGCGAGCCGACCGCCGCCAGCTCGGCCCCGGGCAGCAGTTTCAGGTCGGCGACGAAGCGGTCGGCGATCCCGCCGGTAGCGAGGATCCCCCAGCGGATGCGGTCGGTCATTTCATTCCTTTCGCTCGCATAGACCCGATCAAAGCACGGGTACGCTCGGATCCGTGGCTTCGGAGGCCTTTCTGATCGACGCCGTGCGTACCCCGTTCGGCCGGCACCGGGGCGGCCTGGCCGGTATCCGCACCGACGACCTCGCCGCGCTGCCGCTGACCGAACTGGTCAAGCGCTACCCCGGGCTGGAACCCGATGACGTGATCCTCGGTGACACCAACGGTGCCGGCGAGGACAACCGGAACGTGGCGCGGATGGCGGCGCTGCTCGCCGGGCTGCCGGTGACCGTACCCGGTGTGACGGTGAACCGACTCTGCGCGTCGGGCGCCGAGGCGCTGACCATCGCCGCCCGGGCGGTACGCTCCGGCGACGCCGACCTGATCGTCGCCGGTGGTGTGGAGAGCATGAGCCGGGCGCCCTTCGTGCTACCCAAGCCGGACGTACCGTATCCGGCCGGGATGCAGCTGTTCCACACCCAGGTCGGCTGGCGGATGACCAATCCCCGGTTCCCCGGCGCCTGGACGGCGAGCCTGGGTGCCTGCGCCGATACGGTCGCCCAGGAACTCGGCATCGGCCGGGCCGAACAGGACGCCTGGGCGCTGCGTTCGCACCAGCTCGCAGCGGCGGCGTGGGCGGCCGGGCGGCACGACTACGCGATCGAGGTGGCGGGCGTGTCGCGGGACGAGTCGATCCGCGACGACACCTCGGCGCAGAAGCTGGCCGCGCTCAAGCCGGCCTTCCTGCCCGAGGGTACGGTCACCGCCGGCAACGCCTCGCCGGTCAACGATGGCGCCATCGCGGTACTCGTCGGCTCACGCTCCACTGTGGACAACCTCGGTGCCCGGCCGCTCGGCCGGGTCATCGGCAGCGCCACGGTCGCCGTCTCCCCGGAGCGGTTCTCGGTGGGGCCGGTACCCGCGATCCGCAAGGTACTCGACCGGGCTGGACTCTCCACATCGGATATCGCGGTGTGGGAGCTGAATGAGGCGTTCGCCGCGCAGGTGCTCTCCTGCCTGCACGAGCTTCCCGAGGTCGACCGGGACCGGGTGAACCCGAACGGTGGGGCGATCGCGATCGGGCACCCGCTGGGCGCCTCGGCCCCCCGGGTCGTGGTCGACCTGTGCCGGGAGCTGCGCCGCCGCGGCGGCGGGTACGGGGTCGCCGCCGCCTGCATCGGCGTCGGCCAGGGCACCGCCATGGTGGTACGGGTTGACTGAGCCCGGTACCGAGCCGGCCGGCCTGGCGGTCCCCGAGTTCCTGATCCGGGACGCGGAGCGGTTCGCCGCCTCCGGCGCGGCGCCGGCGGTGCCACGGCTCGCGGCGACGGTACTGCTGTTGCGGCCCGGGGCGGCCGGGGTGCCCGAGGTGTACCTGATGCGCCGGGCGGCCACGATGGCCTTCGCCCCCGGCCGGTACGTCTTTCCCGGCGGCAGCCTCGATCCGCGCGACGCGGGCGTACCGGTCGCCGTGGCCGGACCGGACGTACCGCAGTGGGGGCAGCGGTTGGGCCAGCCGGAGCAGCGGGCGCGGGCACTGGTCTGC
>JAFMQQ010000565.1 GCA_017354595.1 Micromonosporaceae bacterium | reverse complement strand
CGCCGCGCACTGCCCGACCGAGCAGCAGCGCTGGCAGCGGTTGCTGGTCGCGCTGAAGTCGCTGACCGGTACCGGCATCGTCTACGCCCCGACCCGCCGTGGCACCGAGGAGCTCGCGCAACGGTTGCGGAGCAACGGATTCGAGGCCACCGAGTACCACGCCGGGCTGGCGGCCGGCGAGCGCAACCGCCGGCACAAGGACTTCCTCGCCGACAAGGTACCGGTGATGGTGGCCACCTCCGCCTTCGGCATGGGTATCGACAAGCCGAACCTGCGCTGGGTCATCCACGTCGCCCTGCCCGACTCGCCGGACAGCTACCTGCAGGAGATCGGCCGGGCCGGGCGGGACGGCGAGCCGGCCCAGGCGGTGCTGCTGCACCGGCCGGAGGACATCGCGCTGCAGCGGTACTTCACCGGTGGCGCGCCGGATCGGGCCGAGCTGACCGCGCTGGCCGCCGCGCTGCGCGAGGGGCGCACCAGCCGGGCCGCGCTGGCCGAGCGTACCGGCCTGGGTCCGCGCAAGCTGTCCGCGATGCTGTCGCTACTGGAGCGGGTGGGTGCCGCCTCCACTGTGGACCATGGAAATCGTGCACAGTGGACGGTCCCGCGGTACGCGCCGAACCCGGCCCAGGCGGCCAAGCTCGCGCTGGCCGAGGCGGAGCGGTACCAGCGGGTGCAGCGGTCCCGGATCGACATGATGCGTGGCCTGGCGGAGAGCACCGGCTGCCGTACCCAGGCGCTGCTCGCCTACTTCGGCGAGCACCTGGCCCGCGGCTGCCGGCACTGCGACAACTGCCGGGACGGTACCGCCGCCGCGGCGGCGCACCCTGGCCAGGTTCCGTTCCCGTTGCACAGCGCGGTACGCCACCCCAGCTGGGGCCAGGGCACGGTGATGCGGTACGAGCAGGACAAGATGGTGGTCCTCTTCGACGAGGTGGGGTACAAGACGCTGTCCGTCGCCGTGGTCCGCGACCAGGGCCTGCTCGTCAAGGCGTAAGTCGGTGGAGAACGACTACGACAGCTTCGCCGAGGCGTACGCGGCGGAGAGCGAGACGAGCCTCGCGAACGCGTACTACGAGCGGCCCCGCGATGTTGGCCCTTACCGGAGATGTGGCCGGTCGCCGCATCCTGGACGCCGGTTGCGGTCGGGACCGCTGTCGGGGCGTTACGCGACCGCGGCGCGATCGTCACCGGCATCGACGCCAGCACAGGGATGCTGGCGCTGGCGCGGCGGCGGCTCGGTGCCGACGCAGCGCTGCACCGGACCTGGGCGACCGCCTGCCCTTCGCCGACGGTGCGTTCGACGACGTGGTCGCATCGCTGGTGCTGCATTACCTGGAGGACTGCACGCGATGACCGAAGCCTTTACCACCGCCGGCTTCCGCCTCACCGTGATCAGCGAGCCGCAGCCCGACCCGGCCGCCCGTGAGCTGTTCCCCGACGGCTTCCATGACTTTGCCACCAAACCCGCCTTCCTGTTCTTCGTCGTCGAGGCACCGCCGCCTGCCACCGGCCCGGACGACTAGCTCCGCTTGCTGATCGCGGAGGGTTGTGTCATGCGACGTTGAGGTTGATGTTGCCAATTCGGGCCACAATGTCGAGGTGGCCACCGAGTCCAGCGACGTAGGTGCGCAGCGTCTCGAGGTTGGTGGCAGTACCACTCTCGATCTGGCTGATACGGGCCTGTGACAGACCGGTTGCCTCCGCGAGCTGGGCCTGGGTCAAGCCGAGTTGCTTGCGGATCTCGGCGAGCTGAGCACCGCTCACGGCGGCCAACGTTTCCTCACGCATGCGAGCGCGCCGTGCTACCCGCTCAGGAGCATCCCCGGCAGGATCGATGGCTCGGGCCTTCGCCTTCACGTCGCGCCAGCTCGTTGACTTGCTCATTCCTTCTCCTGCTTCAGTTCGGTCAGGTGCTCCTCGTATCGCTCGTCGGCTAGCGGGATCGCCTTCTGGTACCACGCGTTCCATTGTCCGGACTTGTCCCCGCCAACGAGGAAGATGGCTTCCCGGAGCGGGTCGAACGCGAAGATCAGTCTGAACTCGGTTGCTCCAGATGACGCCGGTCTCAGCTCCTTCATGTTGTGGAACCGACTCCCGTGCAAGCGGTCGACCAGTGGTCTGCCGAGAGCAGGGCCTTGGTCGGCGAGCAGGTCGATCGCTTGCTCAATCGAGTCGGCAGTCTCCGGGTCATGGCGGCAGATGTCCAGAAACCAGGCTTCCACCTCGACGTGGAGGCTGACTTCCCACATGCCAAGAGTATAAGCGGCGCTTATGTACAGCGCCAAGTCTGCACCAGGCTTACTCGCTGCTTACTCGCTCTGTACGGAGGTCAGCGCGAAGCGAGCCAGCCGGCCGGGTCGGCCCGAATACCCTCCACAATGGACCCAGCGGCGCCCACCACGGCCGCCTCCGTACCCAGCGCCGACGCCCGTACCGTCACCGGCGACCAGCCAGCCGTGAGTACCCGCTGGGCGAGCTGGTCGCGTACCGGGCCGGCCAGCCACGGCTCCAGCAGCGCATAGCCGCCGCCCAGCACCACCGTTCCCACGTCGAGCAGGTTGACCACGCCGGCGACCGCCACTCCCAGCGCCGTACCCGCCTGCGCCAGCGCGTCCAGCATCCGCGCCTCACCCGATCGGGCCCGGGCCGCCAGCTGCGAGCCGGTCACCGGCAACGGCACGCCGGCCGCCGCGGCGATCGCCTCCTGGCCGGCGTACTGCTCCAGGCAACCACGGGAACCGCAGTGGCAGGGCGGCCCGTCCGGGTACACCGTGACGTGGCCCAGTTCGCCGGCCCAGCCATGGTCGCCGCGCAGCAGCTCACCGCGCAGCACGATGCCGGCACCGACTCCGATCTCCCCGGAGACGTAGACGAAGTCCATTGTGGACTCCGTGTGCGCCTCGCCCAGGGCACCGAGGTTGGCCTCGTTCTCCACCGTGACCGGCAGGTCGGGCAGCGGCGGTGGCAGGGCGACATCACGCCAGCCCAGGTTCGGCGCCAGCCGTACCACATTGTCCTGAACCAGGCCCGGGACCGCGACCGCGACGCCCGCCACGGCCAGGCCCTCCGCGGCGGCCGCCGCCGCGCTC
>JAFMQQ010000564.1 GCA_017354595.1 Micromonosporaceae bacterium | reverse complement strand
GCCCAGAGCGGGCCACCCCGCCCCCCGAACCCAACCCAAAGCCTCAGATCCAGCGCCCCCCCAACCACATCCGGGCGTACCACTGGGCGTAGGTCATGATCTTCCCGGTGTAGATGGGGTAGAAGTAGCCGAAGCACAGCGCGACCACGAGCACGTAGACACCGCCGATCACCGCGCCGATCACCCGCCGGTCCAGCACCGGCACCACCTCGTAGCCGCCGGGCCAGTGGGTGCGGCTGCCGCCCCAGGCCGGAGCCTTCATCAGACAGCCGAGCACATAGACGACGGCGAGAATCAGGAAGGGCTCGGCCGGGGCGACGTAGAAGTAGAACATGGTGCGGTGGTCGAGTTCCCAGTTGAACCACGGCACGATGCCGGCGGCGGCCCCCAGGCCGATGGGTAGCGCGCGCCAGTCGCGACGGCTGATGCCGAACCAGATCAGCAACGCCAGAGCGGGGACGAACGACCACCACAGCACCGGGGTACCCAGCAGCAGCACCTCCGACGAGCACTGCGCCGCCCCGCACGGGCCGGCCGGGGAGTAGTAGAACGCGACCGGCCGGGCCAGCAGCAGCCACTGCCAGGGCCAGGACTGGTACGTGTGGTGCGCGGTCAGCGAGTTGTGGAAGGCCAGCGCCTCGTGGTGGTAGTAGTACAGGTTGTACAGCGCGCCGAGGATCGGTGGCTCCGGCTTGCCGTGCGAGGCGAGCCAGTGCCGGTCCCAGCCGTCGTTGGTCAGGAACCAGCCGCTCCAGCTGGCCAGGTAGACGAGCACGATGATGCCGCCGAAGGCCGCCACCCAGCCGACCTCGTCCAGCAGCGTGTCCCGGATGTAGTGCTTAACTCCGGCGCTGCGCCGGGCGAGGAGCTCCCACCAGAAGATCAGCAGAACGAACAGGATGATGTACCACAGGGCGCTCCACTTGACGGCCATCGCGCAGCCGGTCATCACCCCGGCACCGAGCCGCCACCACGGCACACCGTCCGACCATCGCCACGCCGGGCGGCGCCTGGTCGTGTCCACCCCGTCCTCGATGGCCCGCAGCCACCGCCTGCGCCGCATGTCCCGGTCCATCACCAGGCAGGCGAAGGCGGCCAGGACGAACAGCAGCAGGAAGATGTCCAGCAGCGCCGAGCGGGACAGCACGAAGTGCAACCCGTCCAACGCCATCAGCAGGCCGGCGGCGCAGCCCAGCACGGTGGAGCGGAACATCCGGCGGGCCAGCCGGATGACGATCAGGATCGAGACGATCCCGGCGATCGCGGGCGCGATCCGCCAGCCGAACTCGGCGTTGAAGTGCCCGCGGAAGGCCCACTCGCCCAGCCCGATGAGCCACTTGCCCAGCGGCGGGTGTACCACGTAGTCCGCGTTGTTGGCCGAGTGGTTCCACTCCACGCCGTGCTGGAACAGGTCATCGCCCTCGGTGGCGTAGTACACCTCGTCGAAGATCTTCCCGGGCGGCCAGCCCAGGTCCACCAGCCGCAGCACCGCCCCGATTACCACGATCACGAAGGTGGCGATCCAGGACCAGAACGAGTCGTTGGGCATCGGCGGGTCCAGCCGCCGCCGTACCGTATCGGGGACGGGATCCCGTTCGGGCTCGGGGACGGCGGGCTGGTCGAGGTCGATAGTCGCCACGGCGGTCACACGGCGATCGTAGGCTGTGCGACTGCGCGCGTGTAGCGCGCTGGCGGCGGCGTGCGAAGGTGGGCTGGATGGAGTCGGGACGGCTGGTCCTGGTTGGCGCGCCGCTGGGCAACCCGGGCGACCTCTCCCCCCGGGCGGCCAGGCTGCTCGCCGAGGCGGACGTGGTCGCCGCCGAGGACACCCGGCGTTTCGTACGGCTGGCCAAGGACCTGGGCATCCGGCACGGGGGCCGGGTGGTCTCCTACTTCGACGGCAACGAGCCGCGGCGCGCCGCCGAGCTGGTCGAGCAGCTGCGCCGGGGTGCCACGGTCGCCGTGGTCACCGACGGCGGGATGCCCAGCGTCTCCGACCCGGGGTACCGGCTGGTCCGCGCCGCGATCGAGGCGCAGATCCCGGTCACCGCGATCCCCGGCCCGAGCGCGGTGACCACGGCCCTGGCGATCTCCGGGCTGCCCAGCGACCGGTTCTGCTTCGAGGGCTTCCTGCCCCGCCGCACCGGCGAGCGCCGGGCCCGGCTCGCCGCCCTGCGCGAGGAGCAGCGCACCCTGGTCCTCTTCGAGGCGCCGCACCGGCTGCCGGCCACGCTGGCCGATCTGGCCCAGGCGTTCGGCCCGGACCGGGAGGCCGCGGTCTGCCGGGAGCTGACCAAGACGTACGAGCAGGTGCGCCGGGCACCGCTGGGCGAGCTGGCCGGGTGGGCGGGCAGCGAGCCGCCGCGCGGCGAGATCACTCTGGTCGTCGGTGGTGCGCCGGGCGTCGCGGCCCGGCTGGGCACGGATCAGTTGCGGTCCGCGGTCGAGACGGTCGAGGCCGGGGGTACCAGTCGGCGGGACGCGATCGCCCAGGTCGCACGCGATCATGGGCTGCCCCGGCGCGAGGTCTACAACGCGGTCGTAACCGGTCAGCCGCCCGCTACTAGGCTGAAACCATGAGTCACGTCCTGACCGCGGTCGCCTGGCCGTACGCCAACGGGCCGCGCCACATCGGCCACGTCTCCGGCTTCGGGGTCCCCTCCGACGTTTTCAGCCGGTACATGCGGATGGCCGGACACGACGTGCTCATGGTCTCGGGCACCGACGAGCACGGCACCCCCATCCTGGTACAGGCGGAGAAGGAGGGCGTACCGGCGCGGGAGCTGGCCGACCGGTACAACCGGCAGATCGTCGAGGACCTGCACGCCCTCGGCCTGTCCTACGACCTGTTCACCCGGACCACCACCCGCAACCACTATGCGGTGGCACAGGAGCTGTTCCTGACCCTGTACCGGAACGGGTACATGATCAAGGAAACCACCCAGGGGGCGGTCTCCCCATCCACCGGGCGGACCCTGCCCGACCGGTACATCGAGGGCACCTGCCCGATCTGCGGGTACGAGAGCGCGCGCGGCGACCAGTGCGACAACTGTGGCAACCAGCTCGACCCGACCGACCTGATCAACCCGCGGT
>JAFMQQ010000563.1 GCA_017354595.1 Micromonosporaceae bacterium | reverse complement strand
GCTCCAGCCGGTCGCCGAGCAGCGTGCCGCCGCCGTCCAGTACCCGGACATCCGGGTGCACCTTGGCCGCGAAGTACCCGAAGTAGCTGGCGATCGGCTGCGCCGCCCGTACCCCGAGCACGGGCAGCGGCCGGCTGCCGGCCAGCGCCCGCGCGGCGTCCAGTACCGGTGCCGGATCGCCCAGGAACTCGCCGAGCGACGCCAGGTTCCGCTGCTCGGCGGCCACCGCCCGCTGCCACTCGTTGCGCCGTACCTCGGCGGCGGTCTCGGTCGCCCCGTCCGGCCGCGCCGGGCCGGACCGGAGCAGGTCGCGGATGCGCTGCCGCAGCGCCTGGTACCCGTCGTACCCGATGGCGGTGGCCAGCCGGGTGACCGACGGCTGGCTGACGCCGGCCAGCTCGGCGACGTCGCTGGCCGACAGGTACGGCGCGCGGGTGGCGTGCTCGACCAGCGACTGCGCGATGCGCCGCTGGGTGGGCGTCAGCCGCTGCCCGGAGAAGAGGCCGAGCAGCTTGGACGACGGGCTCTCCGCCACCGCCTGCTCGCCGACCATGCGGGGACTGTATGCAGGCGTTCATTCATACGTCAAGAAAGTGAATCGGTTTCATTCAGTGGATTGGAACCTCGCGCTGCTGGGTAGCGAGGTGATATGGCGGGGGAACGGCAGTTACGCGTCGAACCGCACCCCGGTGCGACCGGTGCGGCGCGTCGGTTCGTGTCGCGCGCCCTGCACGACTGGCAGGTACCCGATCCGTGGCCGATCCTGCTGGCCAGCCACGAACTCGTGGCCAACGCGCTGCGGCACGCGCGCACCCCGGCGCTGCTGCGCATCCGGCACCGCGACGGCCGGGTACGCATCGAGGTCGCCGACACCGACCCGCGCGCCCCGTGCCGGATACCGGAGCCGGACCCGATGGCGCCGTCCGGCCGCGGGCTGCTCATCGTGGCCCTGCTCGCCGACCGCTGGGGCGTCGAACTGGCCGCCACCGGCAAGACCATCTGGGCCGAGGTACCGGTCACCCCGGCCACGCCGGTCACCCCAACCAGCCCGGTCGCACCAGTCCCGACTCGTACGCGATGACCACCAGCTGAGCCCGGTCCCGCGCGGCCAGCTTGACCATCGCCCGGCTCACGTGCGTCTTGGCCGTCGCCGGGCTCACCACCAGCCGCTCCGCGATCTCCTCGTTCGACAGCCCCGCCGCGACGAGCGTCATCACCTCGCGCTCCCGCTCGGTCAGCGCGGCCAGTTGCGGGTACTCCCGCGGCTTGGTCGCGCGCAACGCGAACTCGGCGATGAGCCGCCGGGTCACGCTCGGCGACAGCAGCGCGTCGCCGCGCGCCACCGCCCGTACCGCCTGGACCAGCTCGGCCGGCTCGGTGTCCTTGACCAGGAAACCGCTTGCGCCGTAACGGATCGCCTCGAATACGTACTCGTCGAGCTCGAACGTGGTCAGGATGACCACCCGCACCCCGTCGAGCCGGTCGTCCGACACGATCTGCCGGGTCGCCACCAACCCGTCGGTACCCGGCATGCGGATGTCCATCAGCACCAGATCCGGCACCAGCCGGCGCACCGCGGCCACCGCTTCGCCGCCGTCGCCGGCCTCGCCGACCACCTCGATGTCCGGCTCGGCGTCCAGCAGCGCGCGGAACCCGGCCCGCACCAGGGCCTGGTCGTCGGCCAGCAGTACCCGGATCACGAGACCCCCTCGTCCAGCGGAAACCATGCCGTCACACGGAACCCGCCGCCCGGCGCCGACCCGGCGGTCAGGCCGCCGCCCAGCGCGGTGGCCCGCTGCCGCATACCCGGAATCCCGCTCCCGCTCCCGGTGGTCCCGGCTTCCTCGGCGCGTGACTCCGAAGGTTCCGACTCCCTCGACGCATCACGCCCGGGACTCGGGACCTTCGGCCGGGACCCGGGTCCGCCGTCCGCCAGGTCCGGCTCGGGCTCCGCACCCGTACCGTCGTCGGACACCGTCACCGTCAGCCGGTCCGGCTCGTACCCCAGCTCCACCCGCGCCTCGCCGGCATGCGCATGGCGGTACACGTTCGTCAACGCCTCCTGCACGATCCGGTACGCCGCGAAATCCACCCCCACCGGCAGCGCCCGCGCCGCCCCCGACACCGTGGTACGCACCGGAAGTCCCGCCGACTCCACCCGACCGGTCAGCTCGTCCAGCCGGTCCAGACCCGGGGTCGGCGAGCGCGGCGCGAGCCGGTCGCCGCGCAGCACCGCCAGCGCCGACCGCATCTCGTTCAGCGCCTCCTTGCTGGCCTGCTTGATCGTGGCCAGCGCGGTACGCGCCTGCTCCGGCCGCCGGTCCATCAGATGCAGGGCCACCCCCGCCTGCACGTTGATCAGCGAGATGTTGTGCGCCAGCACGTCGTGCAGCTCCTGCGCGATCCGCAGCCGCTCCTCGCTGGCCTGCCGCCGGTCCAGCTCCGCCCGCGCCTGCCGCTGCCTGGCCACCCGCTGCCGGTGGAACCGCGCCGCCTCGGCCACCACCAGGATCCCGATCACCCCTTCGATGTGCGCGGTCGCCCACGTCCACCCCGGCCACGTCCGCTGCACCGCCAGGTACAGCAGGAAGTACGCCACCAGCCCGCCGAACGCGCACGCCCACGCCAGCACCCGGTACCCCCTGGCGACCGCGCCCAGCACCGCCACCACCATCGACAGGAACACCGGCCCGTACGGAAACCCGAGCCCGTAGAACAGCACCGTCGACGCCACCGTGACCACCAACACCGCCGCCGGCCACCGGGTACGCCCCAACAACGCCACCGGCCCCACCAGCAGCAACCCGTACCCCGCCGGCGTCAGCGCCGTCCCGCCACGCTGCGCCGCATAGTGCGTACCCACCAACTCCACGACGGCCACCACCACCGCCACCACGGGCAGCGACCACCGCTCACCCCACCACCCCGTACCGCTCGGCTCCACGGCCCCAACCGTATGTCCACCCCCACCCCCCGTCATCCCTCCACAACCGTCACCCCCCGTACACCCCCAGCCGTACCCACCCACCCCACCCCTGCCCCCCACGCAGTACCCTCACCCACCTGCTACCCTTCACAAGGTCCCGGGCCCCCGTAG
>JAFMQQ010000562.1 GCA_017354595.1 Micromonosporaceae bacterium | reverse complement strand
CATCCTGGCCGGCGCTGCGGCGCCGGCTCGCCCCCGCGACCGCCGGGCACGGCGACGACCGGCACGTGGCACTCACCTTCGACGACGGGCCCGACCGCCGTTCCACGCCGCACTTCCTGCGCCTGCTGCGGGCGCGCCAGGTCACCGCGACCTTCTTCCTGCTCGGCCGGATGCTGCCGGGCAACGCCGATGTCGCCGCCGAGCTGGTCGCCGACGGCCACGAGATCGGGCTGCACGGCTTCGACCACCGGTGCCTGCTGTGGCGCGGCCCGCGGGCGACCTATGACGACCTGGCCCGCGGCCGGGACGCGGTGGCCGAGGCGACCGGCGTCGTCCCCCGCTGGTGGCGGCCGCCGTACGGGGTACTGACCGCGGCCGCCCTGGTCGCCGCCGCCCGGTTGGAGCTGACCCCGGTGCTGTGGACAGCCTGGGGCAGGGACTGGGCGGCCGCCGCCACTCCGGTGTCGGTACGCCGCATTGTGCTCAAGGACCTGGGCCGCGGCGGTACGCTGCTGCTGCACGACTCGGACTGCACCTCGGCACCGGGATCCTGGCGTACCACCCTGGCCGCCCTGCCCGGCCTGCTCGACCACTGCCAGGTACGGGGCTGGCAGGTGGGTCCGTTGCGCGACCACGGTCACCAGCCGGCGCGCGCCGAGATCGGCGGCGCACCGGAGCCGATCGGCGGCGCGCGGGAGCCGGAGGGTGGGCGGTGAGCGCACATCTGAGCTATGCGGAGGCACTGGTCGTCGGCGCCATGCAGGGTGTCGCCGAGCTGTTTCCGGTCTCCAGCCTGGGGCACAGCGTGCTGCTGCCGGCTCTGGTCGGCGGTTCCTGGGCGCGGGACCTGAATGTCTCCACCCCGGAGTCGCCCTACCTCGCCTACGTGGTCGGGCTGCACGTGGCGACCGCGCTGGCGCTGGTCATCTTCTTCTGGCGGGAGTGGGTGCGGATCCTGGGTGGCCTGTTCACGTCGATCCGGGACCGGCGGGTGGAGTCGCCCGACCAGCGGTTGGCGTGGATGATCGTGATCGGCACGATCCCGGTCGGTATCTCCGGGCTGTTGCTGGAGCACCTGTTCCGTACCGTGCTGGGCCGGCCGGTCCCGGCGGCTACCTTCCTGATGATCAACGGCCTGGTGTTGTACGGCGCCGAGCGGCTGATCCGCCGCTCCCGCCAGACGCCGGTCGCGGCCCGACCGGCCGGCGCCGGTGTCTACCGCTCCACGGCCGCCGCCACCGATGCCCGGCACGTTTCGCAACCGGATGTCGACGACCCCGCCGCCGGCGGCGACGGTACCGACCCGGACCTGGCGAACATCCGGTCCAACCAGCGCATCGCCAGCCGGTCGCTGCTGACCACCACGCTGATCGCCAGCGCCCAGATCCTGGCCCTGCTTCCCGGCATCAGCCGCTCGGGCATCACGATGGCGGCCGGGCTGACCCGTGGACTGTCCCATGAGGACGCTGCCCGGTTCTCCTTCCTGCTGGCCACCCCGGTCATCCTCGCCGCCGGGGTACTGAAGGTACCCGACCTGTTCGGGCACCTCGGTACGGGGATCCACGGGCAGGTCCTGGCCGGCAGCATCGCCTCCGGCGTCGGCGCCTACCTGTCGGTACGGTTCCTCACCCGCTGGTTCACCACCCGCACGCTGATCCCCTTCGCCGTCTACTGCCTGCTGGCCGGAGCGATCAGCATCATCGTGCTGGCCGTGCGATGACGTACCCCGCCGGGCCCGGCACCGTCCTATGTGGACGCCGTTCGGCCAGGTGAGCCGTTTTGTAGAAGTCCTGGACGCCGGTCATCTGCTCCCATCAGGTTAGAGCCCGTTGTCGAGACCGTGCGTCGTTTGTGGTGTATTGGCACAGGCAACGGCGTATTGCACGCGACTGTCCTATGGGGACCAACAGGCTTGACGTGACCAGATACGCTGCGCGGGCCAGATCGTCCACAACGAATAGGAGGGTTCGTCGATGCGATCTCGTCTGCTCGCGTTCCTGGGTGCGTTAGCGCTCACGGTAGGCGGCCTGCTGGTGGTCTCCGCCGGCCCGGCCGCTGCCGACCCGGCCCATTGCAGTGGCTGGAACACACACCCTGACATCTACAACAGCGGGGGCATCTCGTTCCAGAACGGGACCAACATCCGGAGCGGCCCGTACACCGACTGCACGGTCCGGGGGGACGGATACCCGAGCCAGGGCATCAACGTCCACTGCTTCGTCGTCAACGCCAACGGCTACGTCTGGTTCTATGTTGTCGACACGAGTACCGGAGTCCAAGGCTGGTCCCGTATCGACGCACTTAACTTCTCCAAGTCGGTTACCGTCCCCGACTGCTATAACGCTGCAAGCGCCTACCAGGTAGGTTGAGTCGCACATCGCCGGCTCGTCCTTACCTCCATAGTGGATAGACAAGGAGCATCCGCCCGGACCCGGTCCGGGCGGATGCTCTGCTACTGCCGTGCTACCCGGGTGCTACCCGGACCGGGCAGGCTATCCCGCAGCGACGGCAGGTTCCCCACGTTCAGTGATGATCCTGGATCCCCACCATTCCCACCATCCACCATTCCCACCATCTCACCATTCCGGGCACCTCCCGAACGCTGATCCGGCACTGACTCCGGGGATCGGGATGTCCCGGCCGCAGCGATGGCGAAAGCCGCCCGGCGAGCAGCGCAGGCCCCGTGCCCGGCCGGGTGTAGTGGATAACCCCTCGTCCCAAGGAGGCGCGTGTGCGACCCGATCACTTAGACAGAAGACTCCCGCGGTGGCGGCTGTTGGTCGTGGCGCTGGCCGTCGTGTCGACCGTTCCGCTGGGCGTCGCCTCGGCCTCGGCACAGGGTACCGGCGGTACCGGGACGGCGCCGGCATCGCTGAACAGTGGGGCTGCCGTCCCCGCTGCGGTCACACCCGCCGCCTCGGCCGCCGCGACGCTGTGCGCCAAGGTGGCCGCCAAGGCCGGGTTCTCGTACACCGCGAATGTCAGTACCGCCGCGGGCAATGTCCGGCAGATCGTGGTCGCGGTGGCGGTCGCCATGGCGGAGTCGAGCTGCAACCCGTCGGCGACGGGCCAGAACCCCGGGTCGGTCGACCGGGGCC
>JAFMQQ010000561.1 GCA_017354595.1 Micromonosporaceae bacterium | reverse complement strand
GTCACCACGTGGACCTCGGAGCCGTGCGGCAGGTACGCGTCGAGCTGCTCGATCACGCCGGGCGCGCACAGGTTCCACCCGAGTATCAGCACCCGCTGGCGGATCGGCGGCGGATCCGGCCAGGTGACGATGGACTGCTGCATCACCAACGCCGGCGGCGCGGCGACGATCGTATCGTCATCCTCAGATATGGCGATGAGTCGATCTCCACGCTGGATCGGCGTCTCGCTCGGCGGGTTGAGCACGATCCGCCCGTCGGTGGACTGCAGCCCGATCACCGCGGACTTGCGGAAGGCGTGCAGCGCGTGCCCGTAGGTCGCGCCGACGAGGCTGGCCTCCTCGTGGAAGTAGATCTCGTCGCCGCCGAAGTCGAGCAGGTCGGTGTATACCACCGAGAGTCCGGACTGCAGGCAGGTCTGCACGATCAGCCGGGAGGTGACATCGGTCGCGTCGATGATGTGTGCCATGGGGCCGCCGGCCAGCCGCGCCGCGGGCAGGTTCTTCGGGTCGGTCACGCAGCCGACGATGTGGCACCGGCCGGCCTGACCCTCGCGTGCCTTCGCCACCGCGAGCAGGGTCTTGACCAGGTACGCGTCCCGGTCCGCTCCGGGGGTCGGCAGGATCACCACCGACCGGGCCGTCTCCGGGCTGACGATCGCGATCTCATCCGGGTCGATCGGGTCGCCGGTCCGGCAGACCACCCTGGTCCGTCCGGTACGGCCGACCTTCGCCCGGATCTCGTCCTCCATCTCCACCTTGTCCCGGTCGGCGAGTATCGCGATGCACGAGCGGCGCTGGTTGCTGTTCGCCTCCACCAGCTCCGGGATGAGCGTGAAGACCTGGTCGGACCAGCCGAGCAGAACCGTATGGTTGCGTTCGAGCACCACCGACCGGCCCTTGCGCAGCTCGGTCAGCCGCTCATCCAGCCCGGTGGTGATGACACCGATGAAGGCGGCCACCACGATGATCCCGCCGATCGTGGTGCCGAAGGCGATGGCGACGAACCACCAGTGCCCGCTGTCCCCGGCGACCGTACCCGGATCGAGAGAGTTCAGAACGCTGTGCCACACCGACCCGAGCAGGCTCCGGCGCCCGTTGCCGCCGCTCGGCGTCGGGTCCAGCAGGTAGATCAGCGTCCCTCCAATGAGGACGATCGTGAGCGAGGCGAGCGCCAGCCAGCTCACCAGGGCCGGCGTGCCCCTCGACATGGTGTTGTCGAACCAGTACCGAAAACGTCGACGCAAAGTGACAGCAGCCATCCACAATCCCCGAAGTCCACACGACAACCCGTGAGGATACCCGGCGGAGGCCAGTGGCCATGCCCGGTGAGGATGCCAGCCGGCCGGCGGCGCAGCGCGCACCTCACGCAGCGCCGGTCCGGGCCGTCCGCGGCCTTACCCGCGCCGGCCAGAGCCAGCCGCGCAGCAGCCGGGTCAGCGCCGGCATCACCAGGTAGGTCATGGCGAGGCTGAGCACCAGCGCCGCGGCCAGCACCCGGGGTACCGCCGGGACGGCGGCCAGGTGCGGTGCCAGGTAGAGGTTGAGCGGTAGCAGCAGCGGCAGGATGCCCAGCCAGCTGGTGATCGCCATCTTCACCCTCGCCGGCGCCTTGACACCTGCGCTGCGGGCCACCGATCCGCCGGATCAAGGCGGGACTGCTGGTGCCCGCCGGCCACCCGCTCGCCGGTCGGTCCAGTGTGGACATCGAGGAGGTCGCCGGGTACCCGGTGTTGTGGCATGACGTGATCGCCAGCTCGGGCATCGAGTGGGTACCCGCGACCACGCCCGCCGGCCGGCCGATCACCCGGGTACGCCGTCCGTACCGGCATCTGGAGAGCCTGGCGCGGGCGATCGCCGACGGCAACCTCGTCCACATCACTTCGGTCCGCCTGACCGAGGTGTTGATGCGATGGGCGGCAGAGGGCACCGTCGTCGTTCGGCTCACCGGCCACCCGCCGCTCGCCTGCCGTGCGATCTGGCCGCTGGCCGGCGCGAACCCGAACGCCGAAGAATTCGGGCGGGTCTGCGCCAGCGCCGGCGAGGCGTTGGGCTGGCTGCAGGATCCGGACGAGCCGGAGCCGGCCGCACCGCAGTAGGCAGCCGTTCCGAGCCGCGGCCGGGCTCGCACCCGCCGTTGCTCCACAGTGGAGTCCCACGGCTAGTGGACCACTAGGCGCCGCCGGGCGGAGCCGGGCCCGAGCTGGCCAGCCCAGTCTGCCGGCGGGGCAACCGGCCGTAGCGCGCGAAGACCGCGGAAGCGGCGAGGCGCGGCTGGCATGGCGCCTCGCCGCGGCAGGTCGGGCAGCGCCCGTCCGGACCGACCGCGGCGTGCCGGTTGATCTGTTGCTGCGCCTCGTCGAGCAGCTTCCGGGCCTCCGCCGGCAGGTACGCGGCCACCCGACACCTCCCATCCGATCGACCATCCGACCGATCCCGGGGGCACCGAGGCGAGCGGGCCGCTGCCGACACCCGCCCCGGTGCCGTACCGACAGCCAACCGCGCCACCATCCGGCAGGCGAGACCGCCGAATGCGCGCGTCGACGGGCGCGGAATGAGCGTCTGTATGTACAGACGACTAGTCATAAGTTAGGATCGGCGGCTAGCGCTGGAGGGGGGAGGGGAGGGCCGGTGTGAAGCTTCCGAAACACGTGGCCAACCCGAGCCTCGCAGTCCTGATCGAGCTGTCCGGCTTCCCGTCGCTGGATGCGTTCGCCGAGGCGGTCAACCGGTACTGCTGGGAGCGGCACGGCCTGCGCCTGTGCTACGACCACATCCGGATCCGCCGCTGGCTGGCCGGCGGCCGCTGCCAGTACCCGGATGCGGTCGCCGCGGTGCTGGGCAGGGCGTGGGGTCTGCCGATCCCGGTCGCCGCGATCTGGCCCGACCTTCGCGACGGGCAGCCACCGGACCCCGTCCACCTGCAGCCCTGGGTCGCCGCCCGGACGGTGGAGAACCTCGGCACCTTCCTGAGGAGTGACATGCTGACCAGACGAGACATGATCGCCGGTACCGTGGCCGCCACCGCCGGCGCCCCGTTCGCCGACCCGCTCGCCCGCTGGCTGCGGTTGCCGGCGGTCGGGCTGCCCGGCCCCGCCGGCC
>JAFMQQ010000560.1 GCA_017354595.1 Micromonosporaceae bacterium | reverse complement strand
GGGAAGCCGTGGACAGTTCGCGCGCGATTCGCCGCCGTATCTGGACGAGATGCCCACATCCACCTGCGCGGTGGTCCAGACCGCTACCCCCGGGCCATGGTGTGGACGACGCGTGCACCAACCGCCGCACCCAAGGTGGCCTATAGCTTGAAGCGACTATAAAGATCGCCCTCGTTGCCGGGCAAGTGATCACTACCCCTGCCCGACCCTAGGCCGGGCATTTCCGGCCATCCAGCGGTACGCCCTGGACGTTCCGGAGCGGCGGCCCGGCGGCAATGCCGGCCGCCGCGTCCACAGTAGATAATCGCGATGAGGTTGCGCTCCGCTCATGGCCTTCTACATACCGTGGCGCCGGCGGAATCAACGTGCAGTGAGCAGACCCGTTACCGCGCCGGCTTCCAGGAATCGACAGCAGTTGTTGTTCCTGGAACGCAGGGGGAGTAGCCTGGCGCCTGCTTGGAGCTGAGTCATCTTTCGAACGCGGTGTTCGACAGGAGCGGGAGCACACGGTGTCACTGGGATGGCCGGACCCGATCGCGTACCCGCATCATTCCCGCGGCCAGGCACCGAGTCGCGGCGGTCGGCGGGGACTGCTGTATCTCGGCGGGATCGCCGGCGCCGTGGTCGTCGCAGCGGCCCTCGTCGGGGGTACCTTCGTCGTCGTCTCGAAGGCGAACACAAGGCACAGTTGCTCGGGCCCGGTCGCCTCGGTGACCGTGGCGGTCGCCACGGATGTCGCCTCGGCGCTCGAGTCGGTAGCGCAGGACTGGACGGCCACGGCACCCTCGGTCAACGGCCGCTGTGTGACCGCGAGCGTGGTGGCGGAGGACTCCAGTCACGTCGCCGCGACGGTTGGTCGCGGCTGGGATACCACCCGGGACGGGCAGCAGCCACAGGTCTGGATACCTGAATCGACGTTGTGGTTGAACGTGGCGAAGGCGCGGCCCGACGCGGCCGCGATGTTGTCCGCGAAGCCGGTCAGCATCGCCTCCTCACCGGTGGTCCTGGCGCTACGCCGGCCGCTGGCGCAGGCGCTGGGTTGGCCGCGCGCGGCGCTGGTCTGGAACGAGGTGCTGGGTGCCTTCGCCCGGCCGGACCTGTGGGCGAAGGCCGGACATCCCGACTGGGCGTCGTTGAAGGTGGGCCTGACCAACGTGGCCACCTCGACCTCGGGGCTCGCCTCGGTACTGCTGCTGCTCGACCAGGACGCCAAGGGTACGGTCAGCGACGCGCAGTTCGAGGCGAGCCTCGGCCTGCAACAGGTGGTCGGCGCGTTCGCCAACAACGATTCGGAGTTCTACGCCGCCCAGGACCCGGCGGCACCGCCCGGACCGGACTCGGTGGTGGCAGCGTTCCCCACGCTGGAACGGGACCTGGTGGCGAACGAGAACGGGCCGCAGCCCGGAGCGTTGGTACCCATCTATCCAGGGCCGAACCCCATCGTGGCCGACTTCCCGTTCGCGGTGATGAACGCGCCGTCGGTCGACGCCACGGTGCGCGACGCGGCGCACCAGTTCCAGCAGTACCTGCTCACCTCCAAAGTGCAGGACAAGCTGGCGACCTACGGCCTGCGGACGCCGGACCAGAAGATCCGCGACGCCGCCGCGCTGCCGGCCGAAGGAGGATTCCCGGCCCAGCTGCCGCCGCCGCGTGCCACGCCGGCTCCGGCCGCGCTCAGCAGCGTCGTCGCCCAGTGGTCGTCGCTGCTGCTTCCGACCAACGTCCTCGCGCTGCTGGACACATCGGGTTCGATGAGTACGCCGGTGCCGGGTACGAAACTGACCCGGCTGCAACTGTTGCAGCAGACCGCCGCCACCGGATTCGGCCTGATGACGCCGCAGACCAACCTCGGTCTGTGGACCTTCGCCGAGCCGCCCGGGTCCACCAGCGAGTACCGCGAGGTGGTGCCGTTCGGGCCGATCACGGCGAACGTCGGTGCGGTGACCCGCAAGCAGGCGCTGCTCTCCGCGGTCGGCGGCCTGCGCGCCAATGGATCGACGCCGCTCTATGATGCCGTATATGCGGCGTTCCACGCGGCGCTGAAGTTCTCCCAACCGAACAGCAACAACGCGATCATGGTGATCACCGACGGCGCGAACGAGCTCAACGGCGGGCTGACGCTCGCCGCGCTGATCACCCGCCTGACCAAGGAGCAGCGCACGGACAAGCCAGTGCAGATCGTGTGCATCGCGATGGGGCCGCAGGCGGACGTGGCCGCGCTTCAGAAGATCTCCGGCGCTGCCAACGGCCGCACCTTCGTGGCGCGCAATCCGGCCCAGGCCGTACAGACGCTCGTCCTCGCCTTCGCCGGCCGGCTCCGCTAGCCCGGGCACGACCTACTGGCCCGGTATGGCACGGCGGAGCGCACTATGGGACAGCTGATCGCAGGCAGCTACGAACTGGGCGCTGAGATCGGTCGGGGACCGACCGGGACGGTCTGGCGCGCGAGGCACCGGGGGACCCGGGAGACGTTCGCGCTGAAGCTGCTGGCCCCGGAGTTCGTGACCGACCCGGCGGTGGTGGACCGGTTCCTCCGGGAGCGCAGCGTTCTGATGGCGTACCTGCATCCCTCGATGGTCCCGGTGCGGGACGTGATCCTGGAGGAGCCCGAGCTGGTGCTGGTGACCGACCTTGTGGACGGTGTGGACCTACGCCGGTACCTGGGCCGGTCGGGACCGCTGGATCTGGAGAGCGCCAGCCAGATCGTGGCCGTGTCCGCGGAGGCGCTCGGCGCGGCGCACGCGGCCGGCGTTGTCCACTCTGGAGTCAAGCCGGCGAACGTGTTGGTCACCCGGTCCAACGAGGTACGGATCACGGACTGCCGGGTCACCCGGCTGACCCGGCGGCGGCGCAATGGGGCGGCCACGTTCACCGACCCGGAGTACGTGGCACCCGAGGTGATACTGGGCGGGCCGCCGGTACCGGCGAGTGACGTGTACGGGCTGGGCCTGGTGCTGTACGAGGCGGTGATGGGCGGCCCGCTGTGTCGTGGCGACAGCCCGGCCGAGGTACTCAACCAACATCTGCGGGGCCGGCCGGTGGTACCGACCAGCCTGCCCCATCCGCTGCGCGACCTGCTGGAGGCGTGCCTGGCGATCAGTC
>JAFMQQ010000559.1 GCA_017354595.1 Micromonosporaceae bacterium | reverse complement strand
GCTTACGATCCCCCGCGGTACTCGCCTCGCGGTGTAGCCGGCGCAGGTCACCGCCCCACCGGTCGAGGCACTGCTGCGCGGCGTCGCCGAGCATGGTGGCGGTGCGTTCGTCGTACCGCCGGTAATGCCCGCGGCCCAACGCGTCCACCCGGTCCTGCCAGCTGGCATCCCGCATCGCGGCCGGCGTCCGGTACCCGGCGGCGAACAGCGCGCGCGCTGCGGCGACCGCCACGCCGGCGTTGATCCTGGCCGACAACAGAGTGGTGAGCACCAGCAGCTGGTACAGCGGGCCGGGCCGGTCGGCCAGCGCGATACCGGCCTCCTCCGCATAGGTGCGCCCGTACCGCGCCAGCAACTCAGGCACGGCCGGCTTAGGCATAGGCATGGTCTGCTTAGGCATGGGCGAGTGTCCGTGCGTGTGCGTACCGGTTCTCTTCGTCCACTATGGTCAGTGCGCCGGCCAGCCAGGCCAGCTTCTCCGAGTTTCCCTTCTCTGCTCTGCCCTTCTCTGCTCTGCCCTTCTCTGCTCTGCCCTTCTCTGCTCTGCCTCTCCTTGGTGCGCCGCCGGTCAGCGCGGTCAGGTCGTCGAGACGCCCGCCGAGTCCCAGTCGCGCCGCGGCGGCCAGTGTCCGCCGGTCGGCGAACGGCCCGACCTCCGGCCACACCATCTGCACCTCGCGGAAGAACAGGTCCACGGTACGGTCGTCGATACCGGGCAGCCGGGTGAGCATGCGGCGCACGGTGGTTGGCTCCCGGGCCGCCTGTTGCCGGGCCGCCTGTTGCCGGGCCGCCTGTTGCCGGGCCGCCTGTTGCCGGGCCGCCTGTTGCCGGGCCGCCTGCTGCCGGAGCCGGCGCAGGTCGCCGTGGTACTCGGTCGCCACCTGCCGGGCCAGCGCGCTGAGTGTGCCGGCCAGCTTGGCGGCGGTACTCCCGGCGCCGGCCCGGCGTAGCACGTCGGCGATCCGCTCGGGTTGTACCGTGGCCATCCGGCCCGCGCTGTCCCATTCGCTGTGCACCGCCTCGGCGAGGCCGGCCGCAGCGCGTACCGGTCGCCGGCCGGCGGTGAGCATGGACAGGTACAGCAACGCGAACAGCCGGGACGGGTTGTTGGTCACCGGGAAGCCGTACGCCTCGGCGAGACCGCGGCCTTCTTCGGCGATCAGCCGCCGGATCAGCCGGCGACGCTCATCGATTCCCAGCGCAGGCCTTTCCCGGGCTGGTGTGGAAGCGCTCCGCGGCATCGCACACCTCCAGTTTGTCGCTGCTGCCAGTTGTCGCTGCTGCTGCAGTCGCTTCTGTTCGGGTACCCGGACCGCCGTCAGCCAAGCCTTATCCCCACCAGAATGTTGCGCTCCACGGCGAGCAGGTCGGCGCGGTTGTACCCGGGGACCGGGCCGCGCGCCACGACAAGGGCGAGCACGTTGCCACGCAGGGCGAAGATGCCGGCCCCCACGTCGCTCTCCACCAGCACCGAGTCGTCGCCCAGGCGTGGCGCGGAGTCGACCGCTGAGCCGGCCAGGCCGTGCTGCGCGGTGCTGAAGTTCGCCTTCGCCCGCCAGGTGCCCGAGTGCAGGCCCAGCCGGTCGTACCGCTCGATCTCCACGACGACGAAGCGGTCGGGCGAGCCGGCGAGCTGATCCCAGGAGCAGCGCTCGACGATGGTCGACGAGTCGGGTCGGGTCGACTCGAGCTTGCCGGTACGTTGGCCCACCATCGCGGTGAGGTGACCAGCGGCCGCCGCGCACGGGTCCGGGAGGGCGATCGCCTGCGGTCCAGCCAACCAGCCCCACGGCTGATCCAGCAGCAGGGCCACGGCGAGCATGGCGGCGACGCTGAGCCAGTACCGGCGCGGGTTTCCGGCGCCGGCCGTGGCCGGAGGCGGGCCGGCGGTACCGGGCTGGGCCGACAGGTCGCGCAGTCTGCGCACCTCTGCGTCGAAGCGCGGATCCGGAATCAGGTACGGCGAGGCGGGGGCGGGCAACCGCAGCCGCCGGTGCGGTACTGCGCGGATCAGCCGCACGCGGCGGCCGGAGATGGTGGCGCGTACGTCGAAGCCGGCGATCTCCGCCCAGCGGTACCGGCGCGTTGCGCTCAGGGTACCCACCCGCACGCCCTCCGGGTCGACGGTGACGGTACCGGCGGCGGCACGCGCGGTGGCGCCGAACTGGACCAGGCAAGCGATGGTCGCCACGGTGGCCAGCCAGACCACGTGCAGCACCGACCAGCCCACGCCGGCCAGCACGCCGATGGTCACCGCGTAGACCAGCCGGCGTACGACATGTGCGCGCGGTGCCCGGAACACCACCGGCGTGGCGGGTTGCTCGGGACGGTTGCTGGCTTCGGCGCCTTCCATGCAGGGGGTTCTATCACGTCGACCGCCCCCCGCGCGCGCTGCGACCGGCCAGCCCAGCCCAGCCGAAGTGCTGCGAGCGACCCATGCGGACTTCATGCCCTCCACTGTGGACTGTTGAGGCGGCCACGACGGCCATCGCCCATCCAGCATCCTCGAGCGGGTCTCGCTGAACGGCCCAACGGCGGCCGGCACCTGGACGGTCCGGATCCGGGGCTTCAGTGTCCCGGGCAGTACCCGACTGGTGCACATGGCGCGTTGGGTGCGGCGCGTCCTGGCCGCGCTGGTGGCGGCCGTGTTGGTGTTGCGTCCGTCGCGTGCCGCGCTCCGCGCAACGCCACGGCGACCGGCGCATCGACCAGCTCTCGCCCGGCTGGCTCATCGTCGCCCGGTTTGTCGTCGGCCGGTTCGTCGTCGGCCGGCCCAGCAGCCGCACCTGCCGCCCGATCAGCCGGTCCGGCTGGTTGCCATGCTGATCGAGGCGGCGGTGGTGACGGTACCTGGCCGGCAGGTGCTCGCGCTGGCACAGCTCGCGGAGGTACGCGGGCTGGAGCTGGCCGATACCGCGGTACCGCCTCCGTAGGTCACTCATGCCGGTGGCGGTCTTCGGTTGTTGCGCACGGGTCGTTGGTGTTCGTCGATCCATTGTGGAGGTATGAACTCGGGCATGCCGTCGGTGGCGATGTACACCTGCCATTCTCCACTGTGGATGATCATGTGGTGATAGCCACACAAAAGGACGCCGTTTGCCAGA
>JAFMQQ010000558.1 GCA_017354595.1 Micromonosporaceae bacterium | reverse complement strand
CTTCGTTGTGACGATGTGCGTGTCGGTGCCACTTGGCGTGGTGATGGCCGCGTTGACGCGCGGCGGCCGCGGGCGGCGTACCGAGTTGGCGTTCACGTCGTCGAGCGCGGTGGTCGCGGCGATCCCGGACTTCCTGCTGTTGGTCGGATTGGTGTATGTATTCGGGGTCAGCCTGCGCTGGTTGCCGGTGGCGGGGCGCAGCGGGCCATCGTCGTTCGTGCTGCCGGTGCTGGCGTTGGCGAGCGGCTCGACCGCGGTCCTGGCGCGGATCGTCCGGGTGGAGATGCTGGCGGTGCTCGACGCTGATTTCGTACGCACGGCAAGGGCCAAGCGCTTGCCGGTATGGCGGGTGTATCTGCGGCATGTGTTACCGAACGCGCTGACCACCACGTTGACGGCGGGTGGGTTGTTGCTCAGTGGCCTGATCGCCGGGACGGTGCTGGTGGAGAATGTGCTGTCCTGGCCCGGGCTCGGCAGCACCATGGTGGCTTCGATCCTGTCCAAGGACTATCCGGTGGTGCAGGGCGTGGTGTTGGTTTACGGGCTGGGTGTGCTGGCGATCAATCTCGTGGTCGACGTGCTGCTGGCCCTGCTCGATCCGCGGTCCGCAATCAAGGAAAGCTGAGCCATGCCCGGAGTGGTGCGACGGTGGGGTGCGGCGTTGCGGACTCCGCTCGGCGGGAGCGCGGCGTTGCTGTTGCTGGTCGTCCTCCTGCTGGCCGTCACGGCGCCGATCCTCTGGGGGGGCAAGGCGGACACAATCGATACCGATGCCCTGTCTCAGGGACCGTCAGGCGCGCACTGGTTGGGTACCGACATTCTGGGACGCGACATCTTCTTCCGGATCCTGGTCGCGACGCGGTTGTCGGTGACGCTGGCGCTGCTGTCGACCGCGATCGGCGTCTGCGCGGGCATCTTCCTCGGCGCGTTGCCGTGGCTGCTCAGTACCGGTGGCGGCTGGCTCGGGCAGCGGATGGGCCGGATGGCGATCGCGACAGTGAATATCGCGGTTGCGTTTCCGGGGCTGTTGCTGGCGCTCTTCCTCGCGGTGATCTTCGGGGTGGGTATGACCGGTGCGGTGCTGGCGATAGGATTCGCCGCCGCGCCGTGGTACGCCCGGCTGACCCAGACACTGGTTGCAGGAATCCAGGAGCGTGACTTTGTCGCCGCGGCGCGGATCGCGGGACTCTCCAAACCTCGGATCCTGTTGCGCCACATCCTGCCCAACATCGGTGAGCCGCTCGTGGTGAACGCGACCGTCGGTGCCGGTAGCGCCCTGTTGGCTTTCGCCGGATTGTCGTTCCTTGGATTGGGTGTTCAGGCGCCGCGCTACGACTGGGGCCTGTTGCTCAGCGAGGGCCTGAACGGGATCTACCTACGTCCGGCCGGTGCGATCGCCCCGGGTGTGGCGGTCGTGCTCGCCGGGCTGGCTTTCAACCTGTTCGGCGAGGTGATCGCGAAGAACATCGGGCTACGTACCATGCGGCCGGCCGTGTCGCTCGCCTCCCGCGCCGCGAGGATCCGGCAGGCCGTACCGCAGCCGGCGGCGAGCCCGGCCGACCCGGTGCTGGTGGTACGCGACCTGACGGTGACGGTACCGGGTCCGGGCCAGCCGGTGACTCCCGTCCGGGGCGTTGACTTCACGGTGGCCCGGGGCGAGTCGCTCGGGATGGTCGGCGAATCGGGTTCCGGCAAGAGCCTGACCGCGCTCGCGGTCGCCCAACTGCTCGAAACGCCGCTATCGGTCCGGGCGGCTGCGCTGGAGTTCCTCGGCACCGACCTGCGCACCGCGGGCAATGGCAGCAGCCGCCGGCTGCTCGGCACGTCGTTCGGGCTCGTTTTCCAGGATCCGAACACATCGTTGAACCCGACGATGAAGATCGGGCACCAGCTGGCCGAGGTGGCCCGCCAGCATCAGGGCCTGGGCCGCAGCCTGGCACTGGGCCGTGCGGTGGAGCGATTGCGTGACGCCCGCGTTCCGGCCGCGCGGCGGCGCGCAGGGCAGTACCCATACGAGTTCTCCGGCGGCATGCGGCAGCGCGCGATGATCGCGATGGCGATGATGGGGGAGCCGGCGCTGATCGTGGCCGACGAACCGACCGCGGCGCTGGACGTGACCGTACAACGCCAGGTGCTGACCTTGCTGCGGCAGATCCGGGTCGAACGTGGTGTGGCGCTGCTGCTCATCTCGCACGACATCACGGTGGTTAGTCAGGTCTGCGACCGGGTGCTGGTGGTGTATGCCGGCCGGATCGTCGAAGACCTGCCGTCGGCGAAGCTGCACACGCACGCCCGTCACCCGTACACGCGTGCGCTGCTGGCCGCCGTACCGGATATGACCGCCGACCGCGACCAGCCGCTGGCCACCATTCCCGGCCGCCCGGTGGATCCGGCGAACCACCCGGTCGGCTGCGCGTTCGCCGCACGATGTCCACGCGCGAGCGCAGAATGTCTCGACACCGACCCCGCGCTGCTCGATGACGGAGCCGGTCACCGCGTCGCCTGCTGGCATCCGATGGACAACGTCGATGCGCGGGGGGAGAGCCTCAATGAGCGAACTGCTCTTCGATGATGCGACCATCCGGTTCGGCACCGGCCGCAAGGCGCTGACCGCCGTGGACGGCGTTACCCTGGCCGTCCCCTCCGGCCGGGTTGTCGGACTGGTCGGTGAATCCGGTTCGGGCAAGTCCACCCTGGCCCGGGCGGCGGTCGGCCTGACGCCGCTGTCCGCCGGCCGCATCCTGCTCGACGGCAAGCCCTTGCGCACCACCGGACGGCGCCCGCTGCAGATGGTGTTCCAGGACCCGTACTCGTCACTCGATCCGCGGATGTCCATCGGAGACTCCATCGCGGAGACCCTGCCGGTGCATGTCCGCCGGGCCGGCCGCCGGGCCGAGGTCGCGAGGCTCCTCGAGCTGGTCGGCCTCGATCCCGGCCGGGCTGGCGTCTACCCCAGGGAACTGTCCGGCGGGCAACGCCAACGGGTAGCCCTCGCCCGCGCCCTGGCGGCTCAACCCGAATTGATCATCGCCGATGAGATCACCTCGGCCCTCGACGTGTCCATCCAGGGCACCGTGCTCAACCTGGTTCGCGACCTCCAGCGCC
>JAFMQQ010000557.1 GCA_017354595.1 Micromonosporaceae bacterium | reverse complement strand
GCGCCCGGTTCACCTCGTCCGGCCGCTCCAGCAGCGCGACGTGTCCGGCTTCGCGGATCACGACCATCTCCGCGTGCGGCAGCACCCGGCAGATGTCCTCCGAGTGGCTCAGCGGGGTCAGTGTGTCGTGCTCGCCACAGATCACCATCACCGGGAGGTGCCGGAGCACCTCAAGCGCCTCTGCCCGGGCGTGGCCATAGATCGCCCGCACGTACCGCGCGATCACCTCGATGCCTACTGAGGAGATCGTATGCTCCACATAGGACACCAGGGTGGGGCTGGGTCTGGGCCCGGCGAAACCGATCCTGCGGGTCAGCAGCCAGGCAAGGTCGGTGGAGGCACGGCGCAGGTTGTCCACCACGGGTGAGGTCAGCCGGCTGCCGCCGATCAGTACCGGTACCAGCGGGCGACCCAGCCGGGACAGCACACCGGGACCACCGTTGCCGAAGTGCGCGGCGGCCAGCTTTCCGGCCGAAGTGGAGATGAAGACCACTCCGGCGACCCGGCGCTCGAACACCTCCGGGTACAGCTCGGCGAGCGCCATGATGGTCATCCCGCCCATCGAGTGTCCGATCAGGACGATCGGGCCGTCCGGTACGGTCGCCTCGAGCACCGCGCGCAACGCCTCGCCCAGATCCTCCAATGTGTACTCACCGGAGCTGACCTTGCCGGAGCGCCCGTGCCCGGGCTGGTCGTAGAAGACCATCCGGTAGTCCCCGGAACGGGTCAGCGCGGCCCGCTGGAAGTGGAAGGTACCCATGTTCAGGCAGAAGCCGTGGACGAAGACCAGGGTCGGCTCGGGATCGGTGGGTGCCACGAAATCCAGCTCCAGGCTCACGCCGTCGGCCGGCTCGACCACCTCGACGTACAGGTCGACCCCGTCCGGCGTGGTGACCACCAGGCTCTCGTCGAACGGCAGCCGGCCGAAGAGTTCCTCCACATGCGGGTCATCGTCGCCGCTGCGCCTCGTGCGGCGCAGCAGGAGCCGTTCGGCGGTCACCCCCGCTGCTACCCCGGCGGCCGCCACCCCAACCACCGCACCGAGCAGACCCGCACGCCGAGCCAGCCGGCTCCGGCCTTCCCCACTCTTCGCCATGATCACCCAGCCTGCCCGGGCAGGGACGCATCACCCGCGGCGGCGCCATCGTAGACCCGGGGCACCCGTACCGTGCTCATCCGGGTCACGATCTCGTAGTTGATGGTGCCGGCCGCCTCCGCCCAGTCGTCGGCGGTCGGCTCACCCGCGTCGCCCGGGCCGAACAGAGTGGCCACATCCCCGGGGCGTACCTCGTCGTCGCCGCAGTCCAGCACGATCTGGTCCATGCAGACCCGGCCGGCGATGGTACGGGTGGCACCGGCCAGGCGTACCGGCCCGCGGTTGGATGCGGCGCGGGGCAGCCCGTCGGCGTACCCGAGCGGTACCACCGCCAGGGTCGCCGGTCGCTGCGTGGTGTACGTGTGTCCATATGAGACACCGCTGCCGGCCGGTACCCGCTTGGCGATGACCACCCGCCCGCGTACCGTCATCGCCGGCCGCAGCCCGAAGTCCCGCCCGGCTACCGGGGACAGGCCATAGACGGCGATCCCCGGCCGGACCAGATCGAAGTGCGCGTCCGGCCGGGTCAGTGTGGCGGCGGAGTTGGCCAGGTGCCGGTACGGCGGGATGATGCCGAACTGCCGCGCCCGCGCCAGCCCGGACCGGAACATGGCGAGTTGCGTATCGATCGATGACGATGCATCCAGGTCCTGCTCGTCGGCCCGGGCCAGGTGGCTCCACACGCCGACCACCTCGAGCGCGCCGCCGTCCCGCGCCCTGGCCGCCGCCTCCAGCAGGGCGGGCCACTCCGCTGCGGTGGCACCGCCCCGGTTCAGGCCGGTGTCGAGTTTCAGGTGTACCCGCGCCGCCCGGCCCGCGGCCTTGGCCGCGGTGACCACCTCGTCGAGCAACTCCAGCGTGGCGGCGGAGAGGTCCACACCCGCGTCGACCGCATCCTGCAGTGGCAACCCGGGCGCCAGCAGCCAGGCCAGGATCGGAGCCTGGATGCCGGCCGCGCGCAGCGCCATCGCCTCGGGCAGGGTACAGCCGCCCAGCCAGGTGGCACCGGCTTCCAGGGCGGCGCGGGCGACCGGCAGCATGCCGTGGCCGTACCCGTCGCCCTTGACCACCGCCATCACCTCGGCGCCGGGTTTGCCGCCGGGGTGGCTGGAGCCGGCACCAGCCCCCGCGCCGGCGGCAGCACACAGGCGGGCGACGTTGTGCCGGATCGCGTCCAGATCGACCCGGATCTCCGCCTGCCACATGCCATCTAGCCTACCGGCTAGTCACTCCGGGGCGGCGAGCAGCGAGGCGATGACCGGACGCAGCGCAGCCGCCGCATCGCTCGCGGTAACCGGACCGTGCCGGGCCGCCTCCCGTCCGGCCAGCCCGTGCAGGTACGCCGCCGCCACCGCCGCGCGCGATGCCGCCTCTTCCGCGCCGGGCCCGGCGGGTGCCGTCGCCGACCCGGCCGCCAGCAGCGAGCCGAGCAGCCCGGCGAGCACATCTCCGGTACCGCCGGTGGCCAGTACCGGGGTGCCGGTCGGGTTGACCCAGGCCCGCCCGGCCGGCGTGCCGATCACCGTACGGTCGCCCTTCAGCAGCACCGTGGCGCCCACCTTGGCGGCCAGGCGCAGCGCCGACTCGACCCGGTCCGGGCCGGGCGGCTCGCCGGCGAGCCGGGCGAACTCCCGGTCGTGCGGGGTGAGCACGATCGGCGCACCGCGCCCGCGGAGCAGGTCAGCCATCGAACCATCGACAAGCATGGTGATGGCGTCGGCGTCGAGGCAGACCGGTACCGGTTGGGCGAGTACGGTCCGCAGCTCGGTCCGGGCATGCTCGTTGGTACCCAGGCCGGAGCCGCAGACCCAGGCCTGCACCCGGCCGGCCTCGGCGACCCGCTCGGTGACGATCACCGGCGGGTGGTGGGCGCGCACCTGATCGGCCGCCCCGCCCGCGTACCGCACCATGCCGGTCGGGCCGGCGCTGGCGCCCGCGCCCGAGAGCACCGCGGCGCCCGGGTAGGTGGCCGAACCGGTCGCCACGCCAACCACACCACGGGTGTACTTGTCGGAGCCG
>JAFMQQ010000556.1 GCA_017354595.1 Micromonosporaceae bacterium | reverse complement strand
GCCTCGTACGCTCAGGAGCGGGTGTGGGTCGACAACCAGCTCGACCCCGACTCGCCGGTGTACAACATCTCCGCCTGCTGGGTTTTCCCCGACGGGCTCGGGCGCGACCAGGTGACCGAGGTCTTCGCCAAGGTGGTGGCCAGGCACGAGGCGCTGCGCACCGCGCTGCGGATGGAGGACGGCCGGCTGGTCCAGGTGGTACGCGAGGCACAGCCGCTGCGGCTGCCCGAGACCGACCTGAGCGCGGTACGGCAGGCCGAGCAGCGGGACCAGATCGCGCGAATCGGCGAGCAGCTGGCCCGTACCGCCATCCCGCTGGCCCAACCTCCACTGTGGCGGGCCCGCCTGCTGCGGCTCGCCGACCGGAGCTGGGCGCTGGTGCTCGTCTTCCACCACGCGGTCTTCGACAGCCACTCGCTGGTGGTGCTGGGCCGCGAGCTGACCGCGCTGGGCGCGGCCGCGGTCGACGGCAGCACGGCGGCACTGCCGGAGCTGCCGATCCAGTACGCGGACTATGCGGCCTGGCAACGCGACCAGCTCGCCGGTGACGAACTGGACCGGCAGCTGGCGTACTGGCGGGAGCGGCTGGCCGGCGCGCCCGCGCTGCTCCCGCTGCCGCTGGACCGGCCCCGCCCCGACCGGCCCGGCTTCGCCGGCGACGAGGTGCACTTCGCGCTGCCGGATGGCCTGCTGGACCAGGTGGGCCGGGTGGCGGCCGGCACCGGCGCCACCCCGTACATGGTGCTGACCGCCGGTTACCTCGCCCTGCTCACCCGGGTGTGCGGGGTCGAGGATCTGGTGCTCGGCGTCTCAACCGCCGGCCGGGAGCTGCCCGAGCTGGCACCGCTGATCGGCATGTTCGTCAACCCGGTCGCGCTGCGCTGCGACACGGGCGGCGATCCCACCTTCGCTGGACTCGTGGCGCGGGTCCGCGAGGCACTGGTCGGCGCACTCGACCACGGGCAGACTCCGTTCCAGCGCATCGTCGAGGCGGCCGGGGCACGGCCGGCCGCCGGGGTGCAGCCGGTCTTCCAGACCGCGTTCAACTTCATCCCCGAGACCGGCATCGACCCGGTGCCGCTGGGCACCACAAAGGACGATCTGGCCTTCGACATCGCCACCACCACCAGCCGGGTGCTGTACCGGACGGCGCTGTTCGACCGGGCCACGGCGCAGGCGTTCGCCGACCGGTACGTGCGCCTGCTGTGCGCCGCGGTGGCGCAGCCGCAGCGGCGGATCTCCACGCTGCCGCTGCTCGCCGATGGCGAGCGGGAACGGGTCCTGGCCCTCGGCGACGGTACCGGCGACCCGGTCGAGTCGCTGACCCTGCCCGCGTTGCTGGAACGGCAGGCGGCGGCGGCACCGGAGGCGGCGGCGCTGGTCTGCGACGGGGTGGTGCTGCGCTATGCGGAGCTGAACGCCCGGGCGAACCGCCTGGCCCGGGTACTGGTCGCCGGCGGTGCCCGTCCCGAGGCGCGGGTGGCGGTGGCGCTGCCCCGGTCCCCCCGGCTGGTGGTCGCGGTGCTGGCGGTGCTGAAGGCGGGCGCGGCGTTCGTACCGGTGGATCCCGGGTACCCGGCCGGCCGGCGCGGGTACCTGGTCGAGGAGTGCGCACCGGTGCTCGTACTCGATGAACAGTCCATTGTGGACGCAGAGGCCGCGGCCGCCGACCTGGCCGACCAGGATCTCACCGATGCGGACCGGCGCGCGCCACTGCGGCCGGGGCATCCGGCCTACGTCATCTACACCTCCGGCTCCACCGGCCGGCCCAAGGGCGTGGTCGTCGAACACCGGGCCGTGTCCGCCTACCTGGCCTGGGCCCGGAAGGCGTACCCGGGCTTGTCCGGCACCGCGTTGCTGCACTCCCCGCTCTGGTTCGACCTGAGCATCACGGCGCTGTTCGGAACGCTGACCGCCGGCGGCACGCTGCACCTGGCCGGGCTGGACGAACCGGCCGCGCGCGCCGGCGGCCGGCCGGACTTCGTCAAGCTCACGCCGAGCCACCTGCCGCTGCTGACCGCCGATGTCTCGCCCGGCACCGACCTCGTGGTCGGCGGCGAGGCGCTGTCCAGCGAGCAGCTGGCCGCCTGGCGGGCGGCGAACCCGGCGGCGGCGGTGTGCAACGAATACGGGCCGACCGAGGCGACGGTGGGCTGCGTCGTGGCCCGGATCGCGCCGGGCCAGCCGCTGCCGGCCGGGCCGGTCCCGATCGGGCGGCCGGCGCCGGGCGTGCGGGTGTACCTGCTCGATGCCAACCTGCAGCCGGTACCGGCGGGGGTGCCCGGCGAGCTGTACGTCGCCGGTGGCCAGCTCGCCCGGGGGTACCTGAACCGCCCGGCACTGACCGCGGAGCGCTTCCTGCCCTGCCCGTACGGCCCGCCCGGCGGGCGGATGTACCGCACCGGCGACCTGGCCCGGTGGCGGCGCGACGGCGGCCTGGACTACCTCGGCCGCCTCGACCGCCAGGTGAAGGTCGCCGGCTACCGGATCGAGCCGGGCGAGATCGAGTCGGCGCTGCTGGCGCTGCCGGAGGTACGCGAGGCGGCGGTGGTGGTCCGCACCGAGGGCGGCGTACCGGCACTGGTCGGGTACGTCACCGGCCCGGCCGACCCGGCGGCGCTGCCCGCCAAGCTGTCCACCACGCTGCCCGGCTACCTGGTCCCGTCGGCGTTCGTGGTGCTGGACCGGCTGCCGCTGACCGGGAACGGAAAGCTGGACCAGGCGGCGCTGCCGCCACCGGAGACGGCCGCGCCGGCGACCGGCTACCGGGCCCCGGGTACCGACGCCGAGGTTCTGGTCGCCGACGTCTTCGCCCGTATCCTCCAGCTGCCCCGGGTCGGCGCCGGCGACGACTTCTTCGCCCTGGGCGGCAACTCGTTGCGCGGCATGCGCGCGATGGCGCAGATCCGCGCCGAGGTCGCGGTGGACGTACCGGTACGGACGCTGTTCTCGCATCCGGTGGTGGCCGACCTCGCCGCGCAGATCGAGCAACTGATCGCCGCCGAGGTGGACGGGCTCTCCGACGATGAGGTGGCGGCGCAGCTGGCGGCCACCGGCGAGCAGCCGTCATGACCGATCTGCGGACCGACCCGGCAGCGGCGCGGCGGGCGCTGGTGG
>JAFMQQ010000555.1 GCA_017354595.1 Micromonosporaceae bacterium | reverse complement strand
TTCTACTCGCGACCTGGTGACCGGTGGCCCGCCCGGCAAACCGCGCCGCTCGATCGGCGATAGCGGAACCTTCGCGCACCGACACCGCACAGACACCGCACCGACACCAGGCTCAGGCCACTGGTAGGCGCCGGTTTGCCAGGCTCGGCAGCTGCTCCCGGATCGCGGCGAGCCGATCCAGATCGAGGTCGGCCACGGTCACGCCGACGGTGTCCGGCGCCTGGGCGAGCACAGTACCCCACGGATCAACGATCATGCTGCGCCCGAAACAGGTACGCCCCGGCTCGTGGTCGCCAATCTGGCCCGCGGCCACCACGTAACACTGGTTCTCAATCGCCCGGGCGCGCAGCAGCACCTCCCAGTGGTCCCGGCCGGTATGCAGCATGAAGGCGGCCGGTACCACAAGCACGGTAGCGCCGCCGTGTACGGCCAGGCGCCGGTACAGCTCGGGGAAGCGCAGGTCATAGCAGATCGACAGCCCGACCGTGGCACCACCCACCCGCAACGCGACCTCCTGGTCGCCCGGCGCGACGGTCGCTGACTCCAGGTACGACACCCGGCCCGGGATCTCCACGTCGTACAGGTGGATCTTCCGGTACGCCGCGGCGAGGCCACCCGCCCGGTCGAAGACCAGAGAGGTGTTGAAGTACTTGCCAGGCTCCGGCCCGGTCTCGTGAAACGAACCCGCGTGGACCCAGATGCCTAGATCGCGAGCCGCGTCGGCGAAGAAGGTGGCGTATTTTCCGTCGGTGCCCTCGGGCTCAGGAAGGCCGCTGGCGGGACCGAGATAGTCGGTGAACTCTGGCAGTACGGCGAGGTCAGCGCCGGCGAGGGCCGCCCGCTCCAGCAGGTCGCGGGCGGTCGCCAGATTGGCCGCCCGGTCATGGCGGGCGTTGAGCTGGCAGACGGCGACGCGCATAGTTCCCAGGTTATGCCGCCGTGAGCACCAACGCCGTCGCCGCCATGCCCAGCCCGGCCAGCTGAACCGGCCGAATCCGTTCACGGTCGACCAGACAGGCCAGCACCACGGTGCTCGCCGGATAGAGCGACGCGATCGGCGCTATCACCGACAGCAGCCCGCCCGCCGTGGCGAGCAGGTACGTCCCGTTGGCGAGGGTATCGAAGGATCCGGCAGCCAGCATCCAGGGCACGGCCGGTCGGGCGACCCGCAATGGGGTGCGGGTACGCGCCAGGGCGAGCAGCCCGAGCCCGATCGAGCCGACCCGTACGCCCGCCAGCGGCCACATCCCGCTATCTGGCCCGGTCCGGCCGAGCAGGACAAAGAAGATGCCGAACGCCACGCCCGCGGCCAGCGCCAGGCCAATCAGCGCCGGGGTCACCGCCTCCCGGCCGGTATCGGCACCGGTCAGGCTCACCAACCCGATCGCCACCACCGCGCAGCCGGCACCGACCAGTGCCAGCGGAGCGGGGCGCCGCTCCAGCAGCAGTCCGGCGAGCAGAGGTACGACCGCCGCGGTCACCGCCGTCACCGGCGCGAATATCGCCATCGCACCACGGGACAGGCCTTGGTACAGCAGCAGAATCCCGATGAAGCCGAAGACTCCGGCGAACACCGCACGGGCGAATGCGCCAGCGCCTGGTAGGGGATCACCGGCGAGCGCGACGCAGACAACGAGGACAGGCAGCGCGGCAACCTGCGACAGCACGGTGACCGCTAGCGCGCTGGAACGCTGAGTAGCCTTTCCGCCACAGAAGTCGCCGGTACCCCAGACAACGGCGGTCAGTCCGGCCAGCAGAATGGGGAGCACGGGGCGTTTGTAGCACGATGACGAAACCCGGAGTGGCCACGCTCGCCCGCCTCGCCGAGGCGCTCGGTGTCACGGTCGCCCGCCTGCTCGAGGCGGCGGACCGGAACGCCTCCGATACCGGTGGTCATGCTGGCGGGAGAGCCGCTAAGCCGACTTCTCCTCGCGCTCACGGGCACGGCGGCGGCCGACGAACTCGCGGGGCACGATCGTCGGGTTGACGTTCTCCAGCACCACCTCGCGGGTGATCAGCACCCGGGCTGCGTCTGGGTTGCTCGGCACCTCGTACATGACCGAGAGGAGGACTTCCTCCATGATCGCCCGCAGGCCGCGGGCACCGGTGCCACGCAGGTTCGCCTGGTCGGCGATCGCCTCGAGTGCGTCGGTCTCGAACTCCAGCTCCACGCCATCCAGTTCGAAGAGCCGCTGGTACTGCTTGACCAGCGCATTGCGTGGCTCGGTAAGGATGCGCACCAGGGCGTCGCGGTCAAGGCTGCGTACGTTCGTGATCACCGGAAGGCGGCCGATGAACTCCGGGATGAGCCCGAACTTCAGCATGTCTTCCGGCATCACCTGGGCGAACACGTCATCCGTTGAGCGCTCGTTGATGGACCGGAGATTGGCGCCGAAGCCGAGCCCGCCCCGGCCGATCCGGGACTCGATGATCCGATCCAGGCCGGCGAAGGCGCCACCGCAGATGAACAGCACATTGGTGGTGTCGATCTGGATGAACTCCTGGTGCGGGTGTTTGCGCCCGCCCTGCGGCGGGACATTGGCGACGGTACCCTCAAGGATCTTCAAAAGGGCCTGCTGGACGCCTTCGCCGGAGACGTCCCGGGTGATCGAGGGGTTCTCCGACTTCCGGGCGATCTTGTCGACTTCATCGATGTAGATGATGCCGGTCTCGGCCCGTTTGATGTCGTAGTCGGCTGCCTGGATGAGCTTGAGCAGGATGTTCTCGACATCTTCGCCCACATATCCGGCCTCGGTCAGCGCGGTCGCGTCGGCGATGGCGAAGGGTACGTTGAGCATCCGGGCCAAGGTCTGGGCCAGATGGGTCTTGCCGCACCCGGTGGGGCCGATGAGCAGGATGTTGGACTTCGCCAGCTCGACCTCTTGACCACCCGACCCGCTGCCCGCCGAGGACTCGGCCTGGATCCGCTTGTAGTGGTTGTACACCGCCACCGCGAGCGCCTTCTTGGCCTGGTCCTGACCGACCACGTACTGGTCGAGGAATTCGCAGATCTCAATGGGCTTGGGCAGGTCGTCCCACTTCACCTCGGACGACTCGGCCAGCTCCTCCTCGATGATCTCGTTACAGAGGTCGATGCACTCATCGCAGATGTACACGC
>JAFMQQ010000554.1 GCA_017354595.1 Micromonosporaceae bacterium | reverse complement strand
GACCGTGACGCCGCCACCCACCTGGTCGCGCTCTCCGACTTCATGGCCAGCCAGACCGAGTCCAGCCACGAGCACACCGACCTGGCCGACTGCTGCCGCGGCCAGGCGTGGCTGGGCCAGCCCGGCTGGGCCAGCGAATCGGCGATCAACGCGCTGCGGCAGGTCCCGCAGCAGGACCGCTCCGGCGCTGGCGACCTGCGGGTGAGCCAGATGGAGGTGCCCAGCGCGCTGGCCACCGTGAGCCGTGCCTGGCCCGGCCTGCAGATAGGTTTCCCGGCCCCACCGGCGGAGCTGATCACCCCGCTGCGCGACGGCCCGCAGCTGTGGCGCTTCGACGGCACCCGGCTGGTGCCCGGGGTACCGCCGCCGGCCAGAGCGACCGAGCAGCTGCTGCTGCGTACCGTCACCCCGTCCTGGCCGCACCCCGTGGCCGCCTATGACCAGGCGCTGCCGCTGGGCGATCTGCCCGCCGGGCAACTGGTCGCGGCGCTGGTACACCCGCCGGCCCGCCCGGACCAGTACGGCGACCTGCCCGAGGACTGGTGGGTACGCAGCGTCCAGGCGTTCGCCTGCGTCGGCCTGCTGCACTGCCGGGAACTGATCGCGCCGGGCGACACGAGGCGCGCCCGCGAGCTGCTCACCCAGCTGGCGTACGGAGTCGAGGACTGGACCACCGAGGCGGCGCTGTTCGGCCTCGCGGTCGCGGCCTGGGCCGAGCCGGCCTGCCGGCCGGAGGTCGCGCAGACGTTCGCCGACCGGTACCGCGCGGCGGCCTGGGCCGGCGAGCAGCACGTGGTGACCATCATGCCCAACCTGGCCCGGCTGGCGCTGATCGTGCCCGGGTTGGAGGAGGCGGCCCGGAAGCACGCCCACACCGTCATCGAGCGCGAAGAGTCCGACGAGACAGCCGGGGACTGAGCGGCGGCCGGTGCTCAGTGGCCCCGGAAGGCCTCCTCCAGCCACCAGGCGCCGTGCGCGGAGACCACCTTCGCGTCCACCACCAGCGGGCGGTCCTTGCGCCCGGCCAGCCAGTCGTGCACCGCCGCCAGGTCGGCGCTCTCCCGGACCGTGGCGCCCGCGCAGCCGTAGCCGGCCGCGATCGCGGCCAGGTCGGTCTCCGGAAAGGTCACTGTGGACAGTCGGTACCCGTCCGGCCCGAAGTGGTGCACCTCGGCGCCGTACGCCGCGTCGTTGTAGACCACCACCAGCAGTGGCGCAGCCAGCCGGGCCGCGGTGGCCAGCTCCGCGGCCGACATCAGGAAGCCGCCGTCGCCCAGCGCCGCGACGGTCAGCCGGTCCGGGCGGGCCACCGCCGCACCCAGCGCGCTGGCAAGACCGAGACCGATCGACTGGTACGCCTGGGTGAAGCAGAACCCGGCGGCATCGGGTACCGACAGGTACATCGACGGGTACCCCATGAAGTTGCCCGAGTCGACCACGACGGTACGCTGCTGCGGCAGCAGCTTGTCCAGCGCGATGGACAGCGTCCGCGGGTCGATCGCGTCCGCCGTACTTTCGTCCACATAGGACACCGAAGACCAGCGCCCCTCGGTGGCGATCCGGTCGCGCAGCTGCGGAGTGCGCCAGCCTTCGTGCGGCGGGAGTTCCCGGGCGCAGGCGCTCGCTGCCGCCGCGAGGTCGCCGACCACGCCCACGTCCACCGGCCGGTTCACCCCGAGCGCCTCGGGATCCAGGTCCACCTGGGCGACCACGGTGCCCGGCTTGATCAGCTTGCCGTGCCGGGTGGTCCACATGTTCAGCGTGCTGCCCCAGGCGACCACCAGGTCCGCCTCACCGATCAGCTCGGCGGCGAGCGGAGTCGCGAAGCCGCCGGAGACATCGATGTACCACGGGTCTCCGGCGAAGAATCCCTTCGCCGCGGCGGAGACCGCGAGCAGGGCGCCGCACGCGTCGGCGAGCTCCAGCAGGGCCTCGCGGGCGCCCGGCGAGCGGGTCGCACCGCGGCCGGCGATGAATACAGGGCGCCGCGCCGCCGCCAGCGCCGACACCAGCGGTCCAGCCTCCAATGTGGACGGTTCGGGACGGTGGCCACCGCCAATCCAACCGCTGGCCTCCATCGCCTGCACATCCAGCGGCAGGCCGAGCAGGATGGTCTGCCCGGCACCGGCGCGGGCGGCGGCAGATGCCCACAGCACATCCGATCCCACGGTCTGGGCGGTCACCCGGCGGTAGCCGGCACCGATCGCGGCGGCGATACCGGCCACCTCGATGAAGAAGTTGGACCGCGGGCTGGTCGCCTCGGGAACCAGTACCAGCAACGGGGTTCGGGCCTTCGCCGCCTCGGTGATCCCGGTCAGCGCGTTGGTCAGCCCCGGTCCCTGGTGTACGGTCAGCACCGCCAGCTCGCCGCTGACCCGGGCGTACCCGTCGGCCATGCTCGCCGCACCGCCCTCGTGCGCGGCGGCGTGGAACGCCGCCCCGGCCTCGATCAGCGCGTTGGTGACGTGGAAGTTGCCACTGCCGACCACGCCGAAGGCGTGCCGCACGCCCTGCCCGGCGAGCAGCTGGCCGACCGCCTCGGCGACGTTCACCCGCCGGCCCGCGGTCTCAGCGCTCGACCAGGGCGAGTACCCGCGCCGGGCTGCCCGAGCCGTGCACGATCGGCAACGGCCCGGCGATGACCACCGCACCGACCGGCGGCAGGGTGGCCAGGTTCTGCAGCTGGGTGAGGCCGAACTTGCCCTGCCCGAGAAGGTACGAGTGGCACGGGAACGGCGGGTCGAAGGAGTGCGCCGCGCCGGCGTCGGTACCGACCGTCTCCACCCCGACGCCCTGGATCGGCGCCTGCTCAGCCAGCCACCGGGCGCACTCGATCGAGATGCCCGGGGTGTGCCCCTCGTTGGCGAACTCCGCCTGGTCGTGCGAGCGGGCGTCCCAGCCGGTGCGGTACAGCAGCCAGCCGCCGGCCGGCAGCGGGCCGTGCTCCGCCTCCCACACCTTGATGTGCTCGACCTCCAGCAGGAAGTCCGGATCCGCCTGGGCGTGCGCCGTCAGGTCGAGTACCACCGCCGGTGCGATCAGCGACCGGGCCGGGATCTGCGAGACATCCGCCTTGTCCTTGCCGGTCACCCAGTGGATCGGCGCGTCCAGGTGGGTGCCGGTGTGCTCGC
>JAFMQQ010000553.1 GCA_017354595.1 Micromonosporaceae bacterium | reverse complement strand
TACAGCACCAGCACCCGGGCGCCGGCGGGGATGGTGTATCCGTCCAGCTCGACATCGCGAACCGCGGTCCGGTACCCGTGCGGGAAGATGACCTCCCGGCGGAGCAGCTCGTCGATCCACCTGCTCCGGCCCGGGTCGCCCGCGGCATGCCAGTCCCGGTACCGCCGCCACTGGTCGGGGTAGCTGGCCAGGTACCAGAACAGGTACGCGATCGCCATGATCGTGGTGTGCATCCCGGCGACGATGAACCCACCCCAGACGATCGATGTGGCGTCGGCGAGCGAGACCCGCGAATCCGGGTCGGCGGCTGCCGCGAACGCCTTGGCCCCGATGCCGCGTGGATCCAGCCGGCCCTCCTGGCCGAGGCCGCCGACATAGCCCTGCATCGCCTGCAGGTGCTCGACCAGCTCCGGGGTGACCGCACCCGCGGGGCCCTGCATGGAGGTGGCCGCGATCGCCCAGTCGGCGTACCGGTCCCGCCCGTCCCTGGGCAACCCGACCAGGTTCGACACCACCTCGGTGGGGATCCTCCGGCCCAGCGTGACCGCGTCGAACGCACCGGTCTCCACCACTTCGTCGACGACGGTCGCGATGTATGGAGTTACGTCGTTGCGAATCTGGTCAATGGCCCGGCTGGAGACGTACGGGGCGACGACCCGCAACAGGTCGGTGTGGTTCGACAGCCCCGGCACGTCCTCCTCCGGGTCGGCCGCGATCAGTACCCCCGCCTGCATCCGGTCATCCCGCGGGTGCAGCGAGAGACCGCCGTGGGAGGTGAACGCCCGCCAGTCGGCGAGCACTCGACGGACGTTGCGATCGTGGGCGACCGCGTATACATCGAGCCCGTCGATCGTGGTGTGTACGACCGGGGCCAGGCCGCGTAGCCGGTGGTAGAGCGGGTACGGGTCGCGTTGCAGATCAGGCTGGTACGGGTCGAACTGTAACGCGGGCGGTGCAGTCACGGTGCCTCCTGGTTGATCTCCACGGTCCAACCGGCGCCCTGAGGTTCGGCGAGTGGCTCTGATGGTTGCACATATTCGAGTACCCGTGTGGGGCGGTTGCCCGGCCGGGCCGGACCGTGTGCGTCCACTATGGACCGGGTACCGGGAAGGTGACCGTGACATCCAACCCGGCGTCGAGTTGCTGGAACGGCTCGAGGAGGCGCCGGTTGCCCAGGTGCCGAATCGAGCTAAGCGATACGCGCCGGTGTGAGCAGTTCCGGACCGGCCGGATGCCGGTACGACCCTGCCGGCATTGCCGTCCTGGCCAGGCGGGACGCCTGACGGCAATCCGTACCATGGTGGTTCTATGGCGACGTTTGTGCCAGGCCTCCAGCTGTGCTCCGCGTTCTACTCCGAGGCCGTGCAACCGTTGCTGGCCAAGGAGTTTGCCGGCGTACGGTACGCGGCCGCCCGGGTCGGTCAGGGCTCGGAGGTGCTCGGCTTCGATACGCCGCGGTCGGTGGACCACGGCTGGGGACCGCGGCTGGAGCTGTTCCTGTCCACTGAGGACGTACGCCGGCACGGCGCGCGGATCTCGCAGGTTCTGGCGCAGCAACTGCCGAAGTCGGTTCGCGGCTGGTCGACGCATTTCGAGTCGCATGAGGACGGTCGGGTCGCGGTGTTGGCGCCGGCGCAGGGGCCGGTGTCACATCGCGTCCTGGTCACCGATGTCGCGTCGTGGAGCGAGCAGCAGCTCGGCTTCGATGCCACCGGTGGCGTGGGTACCCTCGACTGGCTGGCGATGCCCGGCCAGCGGCTGGCCGAAGTCACCGGTGGGGCGGTGTACCACGACGGCACCGGCGAGCTGACCCGGCTGCGCGAGCGGCTGGCGTGGTACCCGGACGACGTGTGGCGCTACCTGCTGGCCTGCCAATGGGTACGGATCGGCGAGGAGGAGCCGTTCGTCGGCCGTACCGCCGAGGCGGGCGACGAGCTGGGCAGCCGGGTGGTGACCGCCCGGCTGGCCCGCGAGGTGATGCGGTTGTGCCTGCTGCTTTCCCGCCGGTACCCGCCGTACACCAAGTGGTTGGGTACGGCGTTCACCGCCGCCCCGGGTACCCGGCCGATCGCGGCGGCACTCGGCGAGGCGGTTGCCGCCGCCGACCCGGGGCGCCGGCAGGCAGCGCTGTGTGCCGCGTACGAGGCGGCCGGCGAGTGGCAGAACAGCCTGCGGCTGGCCGATCCGGTCGAACCGACCCGGCGCCCGTTCTTCGACCGGCCGTACCCGGTCATCGACGGCGCGCGGTTCGCAGCCGCACTGATGCGCCGGATCGAGGATCCGGAGCTGGCTTCGCTGCCGCCGGCCGGCGGCGTCGACCAGTACGCGGACAGCACGGCGGTGCTGACCGCCCCGCGGCTGAGCCGGTCGCTCATGATGGCGGTCGGGCCTGACCCGGGCGCCCACCCGGCTGCGTGAAGGCCGGCCGCGGGACGCCGTTCCGGCGCGACAGGTGGTGGCGATGTGAAGAGATCATGTCGGTGTGGTCTCCCCGGCTGCGACCGGACGGTACCCCGATAAAGTGAAGGGCTATGAGCGATCAACCCGCCCCCACTGGACTGCTGGGCCAGATCACCAGCCCGCGCGACGTGAAGCGGCTGCGGCCGGAGGAGCTGTCGGTACTCGCCACTGAGATCCGCGATTTCCTGGTCGCCAAGGTCTCCCGCACCGGCGGGCACCTGGGTCCCAACCTCGGTGTGGTGGAGCTGACGCTGGCTCTGCACCGGGTCTTCGACTCGCCGAAGGATCGCATTCTATTTGATACCGGACACCAGGCGTACGTCCACAAGATCGTCACCGGCCGGCAGGACGGCTTCGATCTGCTCCGCCAGCAGGGCGGCCTGTCCGGGTACCCGAACCAGGCGGAGTCCGAGCACGACATCATCGAGAACTCGCACGCCTCCACCGCGCTGTCCTACGCCGATGGTCTGGCCAAGGCGTTCGCGCTGCGCGGTGAGCGCCGGCACGTGGTCGCCGTGGTCGGCGACGGCGCGCTGACCGGCGGCATGTGCTGGGAGGCGCTGAACAACATCGCCGGTGCGAAGAACCCGGTCGTGATCGTGGTCAACGACAACGGGCGCTCGTACTCGCCGACGATCGGCGGGCTCGCCGACCACCTCGCCGCGCTGCGGCTGAA
>JAFMQQ010000552.1 GCA_017354595.1 Micromonosporaceae bacterium | reverse complement strand
GCGCCGCCGTCGGCCGAGGCCGCTGCGCCACGCCCGCGCAGCATGGTGAGGGCCACCAGGATCAGCGTCACAACGCCGAGTGCGATCACCAGCCACATGGTGTTGGTGCCGTACGCCTGGTGCTGGTCCACCCGCTTCAGGTCCACCGTCGAGATGGCGCGCTCCCTGATCATCCGGGCCCGCAACTGCAGGCCGGACTGTCGGGCCAGGACGCAGCTGACCGGGGCGACCACGGCCAGCCCGACTACCGCCCAGCCGATCCGCGACCGCAACGGCGTGACCAGTGCGTAGAGGAGCGCACCGACGATCAGGAGCGGTACGAAGACGACCGTGGCATGGATGATCAACGGATGTACCGGGACGCCATTGAAGGTCTCGAGCACGCAACGCCTCCACGTCTGCATGGGCTGACGGCTGGTGATACGCAGCAGGCCGATCCTCGGGTTCACCGGAGCTTGGCTCCCGGCCGGGCAGGGGGGATCCTGCAGGTTGAGTAATTGGCCAGGTGCATGGTGCAATGGCCGACATGTACCCACAGCCGGCGCCGCAGCGTCGGGCCGAGGAGTTGCGCGCGCGAGGCCTGCGGGTCACCAAGCCGCGACTTGCCGTGCTCGATGTGCTGAGCCAGGGCGAGCACCTCGACGTGGACGAGATCGCCGCGCGGGTACGGACCCGGCTGGATTCGGTATCCATCCAGGCGGTCTATGACGTACTGGGCGCCCTGGCCCGAGCCGGGCTGGCCCGGCGCATCGAGCCGGCCGGGAGCCCGGCGCGGTACGAGTCCCGGGTCGGGGACAACCATCACCACATCGTCTGCCGTGGCTGCGGGACGATCGCGGACGTGGACTGTGCGGTGGGCGCCGCGCCTTGCCTGGATCCATCGAACAGTCAGGGCTATGAGGTGGACGAGGCCGAGGTCACGTTCTGGGGCCTGTGTCCCGTGTGCCAGAAGCTGCGCGCCGCCGACTGAGCCGCCGCTGCGCCGGTTCGGATCTCAGCCTGAGTTCTGCAGTACCCGCGCCCAGGGCACGCGGGCCGGTGCGGCAGCGCCGGCCGGGCAGGCACTCCGGAAGTCACACCACGAGCACATCGGGCCGGGGCGGGTCGGGAACGCGGCATCCGGCTCGGTACCGGCCCGGACCGCCTGCTGCGCATCGGCGATGTCCCGCGCCACCGCCTCGGCGCGCGCCACGTGCCGGGCGAGCGATCCGTCGGTGTGCTCGTGCGTGACGACGCTCTGGGTCGGCAGGTGGTGCAGCTCCACGACACGGCACCGGCGGCGGAAGACCCGCTCGGCGGCGTACGCGTACAGCGCGAGCGTCCGCGACCCGCGGGCGTCGTCGGCGCCGAGGCCAGCCTGACCGGTCTTGTAGTCGACGATCGCCAGCGCATCGCCGAGCGCCGCGCGCCGATCGATCCGGTCCACCCGGCCGGAGAAGGCGATGGTGCCGGTCTTGAAGGCGACCACCCGCTCCACGCCGACCGGCTCCTGCTCCGGATCGAGATCGGCGACGTACCCCTCCAGCCAGCGCAGCGCCACCCCGAAGGCGACCCGCTCCTGCTCCCGGTCGCGGTATCCCTCGCCGACCCAGGTGGCACGCAGCAACGCGAGCAGCGCACTCGGCTGGCGGCGCGCGGCCGGCAACCCGTACCAGTTGCGCAACGCGGTGTGGACGCTGGCGCCCAGCGAGTTGTGCGCCCAGGCCGGCCCCCTCGGCGGAGCCGGCCGGTCGAGGTAGCTGTACCGGTATCGTCGCGGGCAGTCTTCGAAGGTGGAGAGCCGGCTCGGCGTGCAGACCAGGAGCCGGTCGGGCATCCCATCGAGGAGTAGTTGCTTGGTTTCGGCGTCCGGTGCCCCGGATGACTGGTTTGCCCCGACCGTCATGTCTGCCACGTGGCCGATCCTTCCACCGGGGTGCGACACTGGGCGATGGCACGACTGGGCGCGCCACACCGAACGGGAGAGTCCATGGGGTTCATGCGCTGGTTGCGGGGCGGAGATGACGACTCGGCCACCGCTTCGATGATCTCCGCGGGCTTCGCCTCGATCGACGCGCTGTTCCGGCCACACGCCGCCAAACAGACCGAGCACATCCACGAGACCAAGCGCAAGCGGGTGGACCTCGGCAACGCCAGCGGGATCGACCTCGATCAGAACATGGCGGTGATCAGCGCCCAGCGCGGCGACGCTACGGTCAAGCCGAGATCGACCCGCAAGCCGTACCAGCCGCCACGCAAGTCGTGGTGGCGCCGGACCCGGATCGCGATGCATCGCAGGCGGCTGCGGCGGACAGCCGCTGTCACCGAGAAGCCCTAGATGTCGGTGTTCTCCTCGGCCACCCGCGACAGTCGCGCCTCGACCGCCTCCGGCTCGTACATCTCTTCGACGATGCGCAGGTAGAGCTCATTGGGGTTGGGTAGCGGCTTGACCGTGCGCAACGCCTGGTCCTGGCCGGCGGATTCGACCACGAACGTGCCGTAGTTGAGCAGCCGGGCCAGCGGCGATTGCTCGTACTTCATGTCGGTAACCCGCACCAACGGCATCATGCCGACCGTCCGCGTAACGAGCCCGCTCACCACCATGATCCGTTTGTTCGTCAGGATGAAGCGGTCGTACCACCAGTCGAGGGTGCGCCAGCCGACGAACAGCAGCACCAGAATCCATACGATCACGGCGAATGTGGTCAGGCTACGCTGGTTGTGCGTGCCGAACCAGCCGGTCGCCCAACCCAGAATCAGCGTCGCCCCGATCACGACCACAAGTTCCTTCCACAACTTGATCGGGTGCTTGCGCCATTCGCCGCGGAACTTCTCGGTCGGGAAGAGGTACCGGGCGACAAGCGTGCTCGCCTCCTCCTCAAGAGGCAGCGCGCCACGCGGCCCGACCTGGGATACTCGCCGCCCCTCCCGCAGCCCGAGGATCTCGTGCGCCTCGAGCGTCGGCGGCGGGAACTCAGCGGTATCCTCGGCGTCGCCGTACGCGAACTCGTCCCGCTCCGGCCCACCCGGCTCGGAGGAGCCGCGCGGTCGATCCGGATCGGGCGGTGTCGGCGAGCCGTCGGTGCTCATGACTGGTCCAGTGAGTGGTCAAGCGACGAGGCTGGAGAAAAAGCTGCCAATACCGGTGGCGATGTCATAGAGGCC
>JAFMQQ010000551.1 GCA_017354595.1 Micromonosporaceae bacterium | reverse complement strand
GGTCGGCCCCTGGACCCGTTTTCCGGCCATGACCGCGGTACCGCCCGGAACCGCGATCGCGCGAGGCGTGACCGAAGCTGCGTCCCGACCCTGGCGCATCCTGAACTGCTCCTCCCGGTGGGCGGTGATAAATCCCGGTGCGATCGCCGGTCTGTGCCGCATGATTCTCCGGTGCGAGACACCGCGGACGGGCCGCTGCGGCGGGTACTGCGCGAGGCCGGCGGTCCGGGCATTCTGGACCGGCTGGTCGCGCTGCCCGGCGCCGATCTCACCACGCTGTTGCTGGCGGCGGTACGCCGCCGGGCGGCCCGGCTCGAACCCGCCGATGTGCTGCGCCGGTACCGCACCGACCGGTTCGTGGCACCGGCCACAGTGGACTTCCACCGGTTGCGCCGGGTGGAGGGCGCGGTGCTCGCCGCCCTGCCGGCCGGATTCGAGGCGGTGACTCTCGCCCCGGTGGCACCGCTCGGCACCCACTCGGTACTCTCCACTGTGGACCAGAACAAGGTGGTGAGTACGCTGCGGGGCAGCGAAGTCGCCGCCGACCCGACCAACGGGCTGGCGCTTGAGGCGGCCGTACGCCGCCGGGCCGATCCGGCCGCCACCGCGCGGCTGTTCGCGATCCAGCGGGTGCTCCGCGCGCAGCGCTTCCCCGGCGCGGCCGGCGCCGCGCACTTCACCCTCGCCGCGCTGGCCACCGCCGGCCGGGACACCGGCGGGTACGCCTTCGCCCGCCAGCACCTCGCCGAGCACCTGGGCGTCCTGCTCGACGCGGTGCGGCGGGCCTGCGGCGGCGCGGCTCGGATCGCCCTCACCGTGCTGGATCGGGCGTACGTGCCGGTGCTGGACGACCTGGCCGGCGCCGGGCTGCCGGTCGAGCAGGATCCGGCCCGGGAAGCCGGGCGCGGCTACTACACCGGGCTCTGCTTCAAGCTGTACGCGGAGCAGGCCGGGCAGTGGGTGGAGGTCGCCGACGGCGGCCTGGTCGGCTGGACGGCGGCGCTGCTGGCCGACCGGAAGGAGCGGCTGCTGATCAGCGGCCTCGGTGTGGACCGGCTGGCAACATTTCCCGGCGCGGCTGTCGATGCGCGGGCCTCCCGTTCGACTATGGGTGACAGCGAACCACGAACGGAGGCGGAACCATGAAGTACATGTTGCTGCTGCGGGTGCCGCAGCGCCCGGCCGAGGGCACCCCGGAGTGGGACCAGATGGGTGTCGAGTTCGGCGCGGCTAAGCAGGCGATGGAGTCGGCCGGCGTACTGGTCGACTGCGCTCCGCTGGCCTGGACGGATTCGGCGACCACGGTACGGGTGCGGGACGGCCAGACGCTGCTCACCGACGGCCCGGCCGCTGAGATCAAGGAGCATCTCGGCGGGTACACGATCCTCGACTGCGCCGACCTCGACGAGGCGCTGAAGTGGGCCGCGGCCAACCCGGCGGCGGTCACCGGCTCGGTCGAGGTACGCCCGATCCTCGCGCCTTGACCGACCCGCTCGCGCAGGCGCTGCGCAGTCACTGGTGGCCGGCGGTGGCCACCCTCACCCGGCTGCTCGGCGACCTGGATCTGGCCGAGGAGGCGGTCCAGGACGCCTGCGCGGTCGCCCTCGCCCGGTGGCCGGCCGCGGGGGTGCCGGCCAACCCGCTGGCCTGGCTGGTCGGTACCGCCCGGCACAAGGCGACCGACCGGATCCGCCGGGAGGCGGTACGCGCGCAGAAGGAGGCGGCCGCGATGGCGCAACCCGACCGGGCGGCCGACCAGCCGCACTGGGCGCCGGCCGGGGACGACGAGCTCGGGCTGATCCTGCTCTGCTGCCACCCGGCGCTGGATATCGAGGTACGGGTGGCGCTGACCCTGCGCTGCGTATGTGGACTGTCCACATCGGAGGTTGCCGCGGCGTTCCTGTTGGCCGAGGCGACCGTGGCGCAGCGGCTGGTCCGGGCCAAGCGGAAGATCCGGCAGGCCGGGATCCGGTTCACCGTACCGCCACCCGACGACCTGCCGGCCCGGCTCGCGGCGGCGCTTCGGGTGGTGTACCTGGTCTTCACCGAGGGGCACACGGCCAGCGGCGGAGCGCGGCTGGTCCGGGACGAGCTGTGCGACCAGGCGGTACGGCTGGCCCGCGGCCTGGCCCGGCTGGTGCCCGGCGAGCCGGAGGCGGCCGGGCTGCTCGCGCTGGTACTGCTCACCGACGCGCGCCGCCCGTCCCGAGTGGACGGTCGCGGCCGGCTGGTGCTGCTGGCCGACCAGGACCGGTCGCGCTGGGACCAGGCCAGGATCGCCGAGGGGGACCGGGTGCTGCAGGCGGCGTTGCGCGCCGGCCGCCCCGGGCCGTACCAGATCCAGGCGGCTATCGCGGCCTGCCACTCGACCGCGGCCACGGCGCAGGAGACCGACTGGCCGCAGATCGCCGGCCTGTACGCCGAACTGCTCAGGTACGAGTGGAACCCGGTACACCTGGCGAACCGGGCGGTGGCGGTGGCGATGGCGGAGGGCCCGGCGGCCGGACTCTCCCTTCTGGACAGTGTGGCCGCGCAGCCCCAGCTGTCCCGCTGGCCGCAGCTGCACATCGCCCGGGCCGACCTGCTCACCCGGCTCGACCGGCCGGCCGAAGCCCGCGCCGCGTACCGCGCCGCGCTCGAGCTCAACCTCTCCGAGCCGGAGCGGGAGTTCCTGGAGCGCCGGCTGGGCGCCCGGGTGGATACCCCGAGCGCCCAGCCCGATCAGCCCTAGCCGAGGTTGAGGCAGGACGGGATCCTGGCGAGCTCCCGGTACGCCAGCTCCACGACCACGGTCACCGCTTTGCGTGTCCGTTGATCGACGGTGTGCAGCACCAGGACGAGCACGCCGCCCCCCGCGGGGTAGTCGGTGGGTCGGATGGTGACCGTGTTCCCGTGCCACAGCGCCGCCTTCTGGCCTCTGACCAGATCGGAATCGCGCCACATGGTCGGGCATTGTTTGCCCGTACTGGAGTCCTCCACCTTGCCCGCGATGCCGGCCTTGTTCAGCTCGCGGGTGGCCGCGGCCGGGTCGACCAGGTCGGTTGCGGTGAAGGTGACACTGCCGTCCTGGTTGATCCGTACCGTGAATGCCTGGTGGACCGGCGGGGCCGCGGGGCGGGCCGGCGCCTGGCGGGCCGCCGCCGGCG
>JAFMQQ010000110.1 GCA_017354595.1 Micromonosporaceae bacterium | reverse complement strand
CGACATCGGTGGCACCTCGGCGTCCACACCGCAATGGGCGGCGATGGTCTCCATCGCCGACCAGATCAACGGTGGCGGCCTCGGCCAGATCAACCCGGCGCTGTACGCCATCGGCGCCAACTCCACCCGGTACGCGCGTGATTTCTACGACGTGACGACCGGCAACAACCAGGCCGATCCCGCCGTGCCCGGGTACCCGGCCACCACCGGGTGGGACCCGGTGACCGGCCTCGGTACGCCCGATGCCGCGAACCTGTTGCCCGACCTGGTGCTGGCCGCGCACGGCGCCTGAGACGCCGCGCATCCCGCGCACCCTGCTGACAGAGGCCCGCGTCCGGACCGGACGCGGGCCTCGTCGCGTCGAGTCCTATGTGGACGACCGGCCGCCGGCCCGGTACCGCTACCGGACCTTCCGGGGTCGAGCAGCCGCGCGCTGTAGCACCGGCAGCACCTGTGGCGGGGTCGCCCGGCAATGGTCAGGAATGAAGAAGCCAGGCCGGCCGGCCGGACCATAGCGTGTGTCGTGTCCGCCGGGGTAAGTCCGGTAGGCAGGACCCGAGAGGAGAAGCGACATGGCGACCGGCATGAACACCATCATCTATCCGGTGAAGGATCTGGCCGCGGCGAAGGAGCTCTACGCGCAACTGTTCGGCGTGCAGCCGTACCAGGATCAGCCGTACTACGTCGGATTCCGGGTCGGCGACCAGGAGTTCGGCCTGGACCCCAACGGACACAAGCAGGGGATGACCGCACCGGTCGGCTACTGGGAGGTGGCCGACATCCAGCAGGCGATCGGCCAGTTGGAGGGCGCCGGTGCCGAGGTCGTGCAGAAGCCCAGGGATGTCGGCGGCGGCAAGCTCATCGCGCGGGTACGGGACGCCGACGGCAATGTGACCGGCCTGGCCCAGACGCCGTGACCTCTGGCTGGCATCTGGTCGGCAGCGGCTACGCCGGCGAGCGCGGGCTCGCCGGCGAGCCGTGCCGCTACCGGATGATCTGGTAGGCGGTGGGTTGCCGGCCATCGACGTCGGTGAAGCCGTACTCCCGAGCGAGGTCTCCTACCGCATAGGTCTGTCCGGTCCGGCGGTGTACCCCCGGATCGCTTGCCAGCGCGAGGACGGCTCGCCCGACGTACTCGGTCGACTCGGTCTGGGCCAACTCACGCTCGCTCAGGCCGGTCATCCGTTCCATCCGCATCCAACCCGGCGATAGCGCGATCACCGTGATGTCGTGGTCCTCCAGTTCGCCGGCGAGTACCTCGGCCATCCGGCACGCGCCGTTCTTGGCCACGTCGTAGAACACGTTTCCGAGGTACTTCCGCCCTTGGCTGAAGGTGGTCAGGACGATGAGGGCGGGCTTGTGTTCGAGCATGAACGGGATGGCGTACCGGCAGGTCACCATGTGTGCCCGCAGGCCCGCCGTGAACATTCCGTCCCATCGATCCATCGACTGTTCCCAGAACGGCCGCTGGAACCATCCCATGTGGTCGCCGTACGGCTGGTACCCACCCCAGGCGTTGCACACCAACAGGTCCAGCGAGTCGCGCTCGTCGGCGACCTTGCCGAACAGCGCCCGTACCTCGTCGTCCCTGGTGTGGTCGCAGCGCACCGGGACGCCCTGGCCGCCGCGCGCGGTCACCTCGTCCGCCGTCTCTTCGATCGAGTGCGGGTACTCGGGAACCGTGACCTGATCGCGGGTGGATCGGCCGGTGACATACACCGTGGCACCCGCCTCACCCAATGTGCCCGCGATCCCTCGCCCGGCACCCCGGCTGGCGCCGGTCACCACAGCTACTCGTCCGGTCAGGACAGCCATGCAGTCAACTTAAGCGATGGTTGGTCCGGTGTGTTGTTCAGGAGCGGTGCAGGTACACCCGCACCGTGGTACCCGACGCGGCGGTGTGGATACGGACCAGATCGCAGACCTGGTTGACCATCAGCAGGCCGCGCCCGCCGGTCGGTGCCTGCGGTGGTATCGGGATCCGGCCGGCAAGCGGATCGGCCAGGTGCCCGGCGTCGCTGAGCTGGCAGATCAACTGATCGGCCTCGATCCAGATGGATAAGGTACCGGCGCCGCCACCGTGCCGCACGCTGTTGACGGTCAGCTCGTTGACCGCCACCACCGCATCGATCACCCGCCCCGGGCTCAGCCCGGCCCGGGTGGCCCGATCGGCGACGAAGTGGCGCGCCTGGGAGAGCGTCTGGAGGTCGATCCAGATCGTCGCCGCACGGGGCGGCGGCTCCGCCAGGGGTGGGTTGAGCTGTTCGGCCACGGCGAGCGGGTCGTCGTACTGGTGGCTGGCGAAATGGCCGGTGGCGTCCCAGATGACCGGATGGGTGCGGCGGGTATCCCGTACCCATGCCGGATTCAACCGGCCCGCATCGTACGGGCACAGGATGCTCGCCGCGCGGCCGGCGAACGCGGCGTTGATCAGCGCCTCGTGCTGGACGCAGGCCGGGTACTCGGCACTGGTCCGGCCGGGCCAGGTGGGCTCGCCGATGATCCGGACCCGCTGTCCGGGGTGGGCGTTGGCGAAAGCGAGCAGCACCGCGGGGATGATCCGGCCCGGGTTGCGACCGTCCACGGTCATGTCCCGCCACAGCACGCGTCCGGCCTCCGCGCCCAGTGCGTCCCGCAGCGGAGCCAGGTTCCCGGTGGGTACGGCGACGGCGACCGGCTCTCCAGCGGCCAGCCCCTCGCGCAGGTACGGCACCGTACCGGCCAGGTACTCGTCCTGATCGCGGTACCAGAGGGCCGGGTGTGCGAACCCCTCCGCCGTGCCGGTCATGCCACCACCTTATGCACATCGGGCTGGAATTGACCAAATTCGGTCGGTTTCCCGCCCATCCACACCCGGCCGGTGCCTGTCTATCCACTGTGGACAGCCGCGCCGGTACCGGGTCAGCTGGTGTGCACCTGGCCGCCGGACTGCCAGGTGCTCCACGGCAGGTTCCAGTCGCCGTACCCGTCCCAGCTCGGCATGGTGGGGCCGCCGGTGTTGGTATAGACGGCCACATCGCCGATGTTCGCGAACGCGAAGAAGTGCTGCGCGTCGCTCTCGTTGAGGTTGGTGCACCCGTGCGAGGTGCTGCGCTGGCCGATGTTGCCGCCGTTCCAGCTCGCCGCGTGGATGAACTCCCCGGAGTTGGTGACCCGGACCGAGAAGGGGACCTGGAGGTCGTACCCCGGGCCGGTCATCCGCTGTACCCGGTGCTTCTCCATGACCACCTTGACGCCGCCGAAGGTGGGCGTACTCGCCTTGCCGAGAGAGACCGGGAAGTTGAAGACCTGCTTCCCGTCGGAGGTCACCACCATCCGCTCGGTGCGGCCGTCGATCCGGCTGATGTTCGCGGCGCCGGTGGACATGTCGAGGGTCAGGCTGTTGTCGAAGACGAGGTCGGGACCGGCGGATTGTCCCTTGATCGGCAGGTCCATCCGGATCGCCGCGTGTGCCGGCCAGTAGTCCGAGAGCCGGTAGTGCGCCTCGAGCGGGTACCCCTTGTAGATAGCGGACTTCTCGAAGAACCAGGCACCGTCGGCGGCGGTTCCGTTGACGGTCACCTTCGTCGCCGCCACGAACGCCTTCGCATCGGTGATCCGGGCGGAGATGTACGCGATGATCGGCATGCCGACGCCATATGTGGAGCCGTCGCGCTCGTACAGCCGGACGTGGACGGGTCGGCCGGTCGGCGTCGGGGACTGCGACGGTGACGCCCCGGCCGCCGAGCCGGGCGCCGGCGATCCCTGCCAACTGGTGGCCGGCGCGGGCCCGCTGCAAGCGGTGGTCAGCAGTGCCAGGCCCACCGCGAACACCGCCGCCGAAGCCCGGGGGTCCAGTCGTCTCACAGCGACAACGATGCTACGTACGGCTTGCTTTCGCTACCTGTGCGCCGTGCTGGGCGGGTCGCCGGTGCCGCGGCGGTCGCCGTAACTTTCACCAGATTGGGTCCCTCTGGGCACCCGGTGGCGTACCCCCTTGACATGCCGATCTTCGCCAACCAACGCTGCCTGGTATGCCAAACACCGTCCTGCGCCGCGGTCTGGTGGTCCTGGCGGTCGCCGCGGTTGGTGTCCTCGCTACGGATGCCGGCTCCAGCGCGTCAGTGGACTCCCACCAACTCCCGACCACCACGCGGTTCTACACCCCGCCCGCCAACGCGGGCGCACTCAAGCAGATCAAGGACCTCACCAAGGCAGGCGACGCCCGCGGCGCCGCACAGATCAGCACCATGATCAACACACCGCAGGCCGCCTGGTTCACCAGCGGCACCCCGGACAAGGTGGCGCAGAGCGTCGACCAGACCGTCAACAAGGCGGCCGACCAGCACACCGTGCCCGTCCTGGTCGCCTACAACATCCCGTTCCGTGACTGCGCGCAGTACTCCGCCGGCGGCGCGCTCAGCACGGCCGACTATCTGGCCTGGATCGACGGCTTCGCCCGTGGCATCGGCAAGCACCAAGCCGTCGTACTGCTGGAGCCGGACAGCCTCGGCATCATCCCGTTCAACACCGACATCAACGGCAACGCCGAGTGGTGCCAGCCCAAGGACGCCGCCGGCAACCCCCAACCGGGAGCCAACCCCACGCAGCGGTACGCCGCGCTGAGCGGTGCGGTGGACCGGCTCGAACAGCAGCCCAACGTCAGCGTGTACCTCGACGGCACGCACAGCGCCTGGCTCGGCGTGGGCGACATCGCCAGCCGCCTGGTGAAGGCCGGGGTGCAGCGGGCGCAGGGCTTCTTCATCAACGTCTCCAACTACCAGACCACGCCACGCCAGCAGAAGTACGGCACCTGGATCTCCAGTTGCATCGCGTTCGCCAACAACCCGGCCGACGGTGGCTGGCGCCTCGGCCACTACGACTTCTGCGGCAGCCAGTACTTCCCGGCCAACCCCAACGACTTCAGCACCTGGGGCCTGACCGACCAGTGGTACGCCGACAACCTGGGTACCGCGGTGCCGACCACGCACTTCGTGGTGGACACCAGCCGCAACGGGCAGGGTCCCAACGACATGTCCCGGTACGCAACCGCGCCGTACAGCCAGCCGCCGAACGTCATCTCCGGGCTGGCCGGTGGCAACTGGTGCAACCCGCCCGGTGCCGGTCTCGGGCTTCGCCCCACCGCGGACACGGGCGTACCGCTGCTGGACGCGTACCTGTGGGTGAAGATACCTGGTGAGTCGGACGGGTCCTGCGACATCGCGGGCGGCGCGCGGGCGTGGGACTACACCGCGTACAACCCGTGGAATCTGACCGGCGACGCACAACAGCACTTCGATCCGCTGTGGGGCATGGTGGACCCGGCGGCGGGTGGGTGGTTCCCCCAGCAGGCGCTGCAACTGGCACAGCAGGCCAATCCCGCGCTGTAGTCCGATCATCCACTGTGGACCTTTGCGGAGCCCTCGCCCTCGGCGGGGGCTCCGCGCCTGCGGCCGGCGGTCACAGACTCTTGACCCACTCGTCGGTGGTGGTGACCGTCGCCTGCCGGGGGAAGACCTTCTCCATCAGTACCCGATGGACCTCGGCGTCCCGATCCGCGCAGGCGTCCGCGAGTACCGTGAGCCGGTAGTCCAGGTCGGCCGCCTGGCGCAGGGTGGAGAGGACCACGCCGCTGGTGGCGATACCGGCGAGTACCAGTTGGCTGGCTCCCGCGGCGCGCAGCAGTACCGCGAGATCGCTGCCGCTGAACGCGCTGACCCGCCGCTTCAGCACGATCGGCTCATCCGGGCGCCGCTGGAGCGCGCCGTGCAGCTGGGTGGCCGGGTGGTCCTCGGTCATTGTGTCGCCTGCCTGTGCCGAGGCGGCGAAGGCGAGATTGCTCCCCGCCACCTCGGGATAGCCGGGCCGGAATCCAATCCGGACGAACATCACGTGGATGTCCTTGGCGCGGGCGGCCGCGATGGCGCGGGTGGCGGCGTCGACCACCGACGCGTCGCCGAGCCGCTCGACGATCCCTTGCTGGAAGTCCATGACGAGCAGGACGGAGTCGGACATGAGTGCCTCCGGTATCAACGACAGATAGTCAGTCTAGCCTGATCAGTTCCGGTTAATCAGTTCCAGGTGAGCAGTGTAGACTGACGATATGACTGCCCGACCGCAGACTGCCCGACCGCAGACCGTCGGCGCCTCCGCGCTGCGGGCGTCGCTCGACATCCGCGTGGTCGTCAGCCGGTTGCGGCGCCGCCTGATGGAGGTGACCGACGCGGAGGACATCACACCGGCCCAGGCATCGGTGCTCATGCGCCTGGGCAAGGGAGATGTCTCCACCGCCAGCGCCCTGGCCACCGCCGAGCACGTGCGCCCGCAGTCGATGGCGGTGACCCTGTCCACGCTGGAACAGCTCGGGCTGATCTCCCGGACGCCCGATCCGACCGATGGCCGCCGCCAGATCATCGAGCTCACCGCAGCCGGCCGGCGGCGGGTGGCGGGAGCCAAGCGGGCCGGTGCGGAGTGGCTGGCGACCTCGCTCCAGACGCAGTTCACCGAGGCCGAGCGGCAGACCGTCATCGCGGCGATGGGACTGCTGGAGAGGCTGGTGAGCTGATGGCGGCCGGCGGCACGGCGGCGGCCGCGGTCGCGCCGGTCCGGGCGTTCGACCGCCGGCTGCTGCCGCCGATGATGCTCGGCTCGATCCTCAACCCGATCAACTCCTCGATCATCGCCGTCGCGCTGGCGCCGATCGCCACCGCGCTCGGCGCTCCGGCATCGCAGACCGCCTGGCTCATCTCCGCGCTCTACCTGGCCACCTCCATCGGGCAGCCGCTGGTTGGCCGGCTGGTGGACATCTTCGGGCCGAAGCGGATGTTCCTGATCGGTGGCGTACTGACCGGCGCGGCCGGCATCCTCGGCACCCTCGCGCCGGACATCTGGACGCTGGTCGCGGCCCGCGTCATCCTCGGCTTCGGCACCTGCGCCGGCTACCCGGCGGCGATGTACCTCATCCGCAGCGAAGCCCGCCGCACCGGCATGACCAGCCCGGCGGGGGTACTCACGGCGCTGGCCATCGCCACCCAGACGATCGCGGTCATCGGCCCCAGCCTCGGCGGGCTGCTCATCGACATCGGTGGCTGGCGTAGCACTCTGGCCGTCAACATCCCGCTCGCCGTCGCCTGCCTGCTGCTCGGCTGGTTCGTCCTCCCGTCCGGCAACGTGCTGCGGGCTGAGGGTACTGCGCGCCCCGGGCGGGTGGGCCCCAGCCAGGACGCCGGGCGGGCGGGTCTCGACGGGCCGGGCGTGGTGCTGTTCGCCGCGACACTGACCGCGCTGTTGCTGTTCCTGATGAACCCACACCTCATCCTGGTGTGGCTGCTCGCCGTGGCGATCCTGGCGGGCACCGGGTTCGCGCTGCACGAGTTGCGCTCCGCCGAGCCGTTCATCGACGTACGCGTCTTCGCCGGCAACCTCCCACTGCTGGCGACCTATGCGCGGACTCTCCTGGGATCAACCGTCTCCTATGCCTTCATCTACGGGTTCACCCAGTGGCTGGAGGTGGGCCGGGGCCTGTCCGCCTCGGCGACCGGCCTGATCCTGCTGCCCACCTTCGGCGTCGGAATCCTGGTCTCCGCCCTCACCGGTCGCCGGCAGGCCGTGACCGCCAAGCTGGTCACCGGCGGGGTCGTCCAGCTCATCGCGTGCGTGCTGTTGCTGGCGGTGGAGAAGGGGACGGCCGTCTGGCTGCTGGTGGCGATCGCGATCCTGGTCGGCTTCCCGCAGGGCCTGGTCAACCTGGCCAACCAGAACGCGCTGTACCACCAGGCCCAGCCGGAGCGCATCGGCGCCTCCTCGGGTCTGCTGCGTACCTTCATGTATCTCGGCGCGATGGTCGCCTCCTCGGCGGCCGGTCTGTGTTTCGGAAGCCGGGCCACAACGGGCGGCCTGCACGCGCTCGCCATCGTCATGCTGGTCGCCGCGGCGGCGCTTCTCGCCGTTACGCTCGCCGATCAATCGCTGCGCCGGGTCGCAACAGCGGCGCGGGTACCGGCACCCCGCGCGGGTGAGTAGCGATGGACGTCGTGGATCGGCTGTTGGCCCTCGAACCGGCCCGGGTGGCGGTCCTGCTCGTCGATTTCCAGCGGGAATTCTGCGAACCACCCGGCATGGAAGCGGCGAGCGCGGGGACGCTCGCCAATGCGGGTATGGCGGTGCGAGCGAACGCGTTCGCTGCGGGATCCCTGGCACCGTCGTACCACGATCGACTAGAATCTCGGTCATGATCACGTTGCCGCTGTCGGATGTCAAGGCCAGGTTTTCTGAGCTGGCCGATGAGGTTGAGCGCACTCATGAGCGGCTGACGGTGACTCGTAACGGTCGCGAAGCTGTCGTCATCATGGCGGTGGAGGATCTCGACTCGATCGAAGCCACGCTGGAGTTGTTGCGAGACCCGGCCGCGCAGCGCCGGATCG
>JAFMQQ010000011.1 GCA_017354595.1 Micromonosporaceae bacterium | reverse complement strand
CCGCCGAGCTCGCCGACGCGCGGCGCAACGCGGCCGTCGGCTACACCCGCCGGTCCGCGATCGAGGCCGAGGTACGTGCCCGGGCCGGGGCGGCCGGCGTACCCGACCTGTACGGGCTGGCCGCCACGCTCGGGGCCGACGAGCAACTGGTGTGCTACGAGCGGCTGGCCACCGACGGGCACAACCTGCACCCGTGCGGGCGTACCCGGCTGGGCTGGACGCTGCCCGATGTGCTCGCACACGACCAGGAGTCGCCGGCCACCGCGGTCGCGTTTGTCGCGCTGCGCCGGGACCGGCATGTCGGGGAGGACCTCGGTGCGCTGCTGCGCGAGGCGTACCCGTGGCTGCCCGAGCCACCCGCCGGCCACCTGCTGCAGCCGGTACACGCCTGGCAGGCGGGGCGGCTGCTCCCCGCCGAACCCGAGGCGACCCGGCCTGAGGGGGTGCGCGCGGTGCCGGTACCGCCGATCGCCGCGACGCCGACCACCGCGGTACGCACCGTGCTGCTCGAGCCCGACGCGGCCGGCGTGCGCCACTATCTCAAGCTCTCGCTGGATATCCAGATCACCTCGACCCGGCGCACCATCTCGGTCGCCAGCACCCGCAACGGTCCGGCGATCTCCGCGCTGCTGCACCGGTTGCTCGCCGGCGAGCCGGACGTGCTGCTGCTGGCCGAGCCGGCCGGGGCGGCGCTGCGGGACAGCCGGGACGCCTCCGCCATCCTGCGGGATACGTTGAGCGGCCGGCTGCGCCCGGGTGAGGTGGCGATCCCCGGCGCCGCGCTGCCGGCCGGCTCGCCGGTCACCGGGCGCAGCGTGCTGGCCGAGGTGGTGGACCGGTACCACGGCGGCGCCGAACAGTTCGTCGAGGCGTACGCCCGGCTGCTGCTGCCGCCGGTGCTGCGGCTGGCCGCCGCGGGCGTCGGGCTGGAGGCCCACCTGCAGAACAGCATCCCCATCTTCGTCGACGGCGTACCGACCCGGATCGCCTTCCGCGACATGGCCGGGCTGCGGCTGCACCTGCCCCGGCTGGCACGGCACTCCACTGTGGACTGGCTGTGGCCCGGCTCGGTGGTGGCGACCCACGATGTGGACGTACTGCGGGCCAAGGTCGGGTACACCGCGCTGCAGGCCCACCTGGGTGAGGTGATCGCGTTGCTGGCCGGCTCGCACAACCTGGACGAGCGGGCCGCCTGGCGGCGGGTACGCGCGGTGCTCGACGAGACCGCGGCCGACCCGGACGACCACGCGTACCTCACCGCACCGAAGGTCGCGCACAAGGCGCTGGTACGGATGCGCATCTCGGCCGGCTCCGGCGATATCCATGTACCGGTGGAGAATCCGCTGCATGATCCCTGACCGGGTTGCTGGTGCGCTGCGCGCGGCCGACCGGCCGGTCTGCGCCTACGTCTACGACACCGCGGCACTGCGCGAACGCGCCACCGCGGTCCGCTCCGCGCTGCCCGGCTCCGCGCTACTGCTCTACGCGGTCAAGGCCAACGGGCACCCGGCGGTCGCCGGTACCCTCGCCTGCAGCGTGGATGGTCTGGAGGTGGCCTCCGGCGGGGAGCTGGCCGGCGCGCTGGCCGCCGGCACCGGCCTGCCGGACGCCGTCCGGATCGCGTTCAGCGGACCGGGCAAGACCGACGCCGAACTGGCCGCCGCAGTGGCCGCCGGCGCCACCATCAACGTGGAGAGCGAGCTGGAGCTGCGCCGGCTGGCCCACGTGGCGGGCGGCCGCAGCGCCCGGATCGCCTTGCGGGTGAACAGATCCAGCGCCGCCCTGCCCGGGACCCACCAGATGACCGGTACCGCCACCCAGTTCGGTATCGACGAAGCGTCCCTTGTGGAGGTCGCCGCCCTCGCCGGCGAGCTGCCCGGCATCGAGCTGGCCGGGCTGCACCTGCATGCGGTCTCCAACAACCTGGACGCGGCCGCCCACGCACGGTTCGTGCGCGACGCGATGAGCTGGGCGGCGGGCACCGGCCTACCGCTGCAGGAGCTGAATGTGGGTGGCGGCTTCGGCGTCGACTACACCGGCGCGCGCCGATTCGACCTGGCGGCGCTGCGCGCCGGGCTGGCCGGCCTGCCGGCGGGCGGGCCACGGCTGGTCTTCGAGATCGGCCGGTACCTAGCCGCGGCCGCCGGCTGGTACGCAGCCGAGGTGCTCGACCTCAAACGCACCCACGGCCGGTGGTACGCGGTCCTGCGCGGCGGTACGCACCACTTCCGGCTGCCCGCCGCCTGGGGGTACAGCCACCCGTTCGCGGTACTGCCGATGGCGGGCTGGGGCTACCCGTTCGGCCGGCCCGAGGTGGCCGGTGTGGAGCTGGACGCGGCCGGCGAACTGTGCACCCCGCGGGATGTGCTGTGCCGGGGCCAGCGGGTGGACCGGGTGCGGGTGGGGGACATTCTGGTCTTCGGCAACGCGGGCGCCTACGGCTGGGACATCTCGCACCACGACTTCCTGCGCCACCCGTACCCGCAGATGATCGTCGTGTAGCCGTTACCCGGCCGGGGACCGGCGTACCGCGGCGGTGACCTCCACCTCGATCACCAGACCGGGCAGGAACAGCCGGCTCACCTCGACCGTGGTGCTGGCCGGTGGGTTGCCCGGGCCACCGGCCGAGGCAGATCCGGCCGGGAACAGCCGCCGGCGGGTGTCCCTGATCGCCGGCAGGTCGTCCAGGTTGGTCATGTAGGTGCGGATGTGCAGCACGTCGGCGAAGGTCGCGCCGTGCCCGGCGAGGATCCCGCCGATGATCTCGAAGATCCGCTCCGCCTGGGCAGCGGCGTCGCCCGGTGCCACGACATTGCCGGCGTCGTCGACCGCGACCTGCCCGGAGAGGATGAGCAGGGCGCCACCGTCGAGGTCGAGGCGGGCGACGTGGGCGAAGCGGTCACCGAAGGGCGCGGCGACGGTCGGTGGGTTGTCCAGACTCAGCTCCATGCGGCGAACAGTAGAGCGGATCGCCGGCAGGCGACGAATGAATTACCGGTGCTGGATGTGGTGTAGTGGTGCGATGGCCGACCCGAACGACTGGTACGACTGGCACGAGCTGTACGAGGAGCCCGGCTCGCAGCTGGCCCAACGGCTCCCGGTGGTACAGGAGCGGATCCGCCTCGCCCTGGACGAGGCACCGGCCGGCCCGCTACGGCTGCTCAGCCTGGTCGCCGGCCAGGGCCGGGATGTGCTCCCGGTGCTGGCTGCGCACCGCCGCGGCCGCGACGTGACCGCGCGCCTGGTGGAACTGGATCCGCGCAACACGGCCGTGGCGCGGCAGGCGGCGGCGGCCGACAATCTGTCCACAGTGGAGGTACGGACGGCGGACGCGGCGCTCATCGACGAGTACCTGGACCTGGCACCCGCCGACGTGGTGCTGCTGTGCGGCCTGTTCGGCAACATCACCGACGAGGACATCAGGCACACCATCCGGCACACCGCCTCGCTGGTGCGCCGCGGCGGTACCGTCATCTGGACCCGGCACCGGGACGCGCCCGACCTCGTACCCACCATCGACGACTGGTTCGCCGCAGCCGGTTTCGAGCGGATCTGGCTCTCCCCGGCCGGCCTCGCCTTCGGCGTCGGTGCGCACCGCGCCACCGCCGACCCCCGGCCGCCGATCCCGGGTACCCGGCTGTTCACCTTCGTCGGCCGGGCGCGACTGGCCACCAACTGACCGTCCTCAGTGGTCGGACGGTCGCGGTGGGCCGGGCTGCGCGCGGCGGATCTGCAGCAGGTCCGACTGGGCGTGGTCGACCTGCAGTGTGGTGTGGGCGATCCGGTACTCCTCGCGCAGCAGCGCCTCCATCTGCCGCCGGGCCGCGTGGCAGTCGTACTCCGGCGCGACCAGTACGTGCGCCGACAGCGCCGGCTGCCCCGAGGCGATCTCCCAGATGTGCAGGTCGTGTACCTCCGCCACGCCGTCGACGGCGGCCAGCCGGCCGCCCAGCGCCTCCGGCCGCAGTCCCGCCGGCGCCGCCTCCAGCAGGATCCGGCCGGAGTCGCGCAGCAGGCCGACCGCGGCCCGCACCATCAGCACCACCACCACGAGGGTGGCGATACCGTCCGCCCGGCCGAAGCCGGTAAGCAGGATGACCAGCCCGGCGAGGGCGGTGGCGACGAACGCGTACAGGTCGGTGAGGATGTGCTGGAAGGCGCCCTCCACGTTGAGACTGGTCCGGTTGGCCCGGCTCAGCAGCCAGGTGGCGGCCACGTTGACCGCGACGCCGGCCAGCGCCGTGCCGAGTACGACACCACCGACCACGGTCGGCGGGTGCACCAGGCGGCGTACCGCCTCGTACCCGAGCCAGCCGGCGAGCAGCAGCAGGACCAGCCCGTTGGCCTGGGCGGAGAGGATCTCGGCGCGGCGCAGGCCGTAGGTGAATCCGGCTCGCGGCGGCCGGGCGGCCAGCCGCATCGCGAACAGCGCCAGGGCCAGCGCGGCGGCGTCGGTCAGCATGTGCGCGGCGTCGGAGAGCAGCGCCAGCGAGCCGGCCGCCAACGCGAGCACCACCTCGACCGCCATGTACGCCAGCAGCAGGGCGAGCGCCGCGCCGAGCGACCGCGGCCCGGCCTGCGGGCCCGGGTGTCGATGAGCCTCCGCCATGCGCCTCCTGTCCGGTGAAGATCCGCCCAACGTCAGGTGAAGTGTCGACCGCAGGTGGGCCGGCCGAATCGCCGGAACTTACTCCACCGTTCGGCTGATTCTCCCCACTCCGTGCCAACCGCTGCTCGAAACAGTTTTGAACACCTTGGTAGCGTGCATCACTGTTCAGTGTGAGCGCGCGTTGCGCCCACCCAGACCGAGCCAGCAGGACCCGGAGATCTCCGATGTGCCAGCACCAGCCCACCTGCCCGAGCGCCGACGCCGTCGACCGGGACGCAGCCCGAGTAGTCGCGTCGTACCCGCAGCAGGGCTGGAGCCTGCTCTGCAATGGCGTGATCGCCTTCGAGGACACCGGCGAACTGCTCCCCGATGGGAGCAGCATCGCACCGCACCGCGGCCCCGCGCCGCACTGCGCGCCCAGCCAGGGCGGACCCCGTCTGGTCGCCGCCTGACCGCTGTCCGTCCCGGGCCTGCCTCCATCGCGTCGTCCCGGGCCTGCCTCCGTCGCGCCTACGACGCGAACGCTTCCGGTGGCGGGCACGAGCAGACCAGGTGACGGTCGCCGTAGGCGCCCTCGATCCGCCCGACCGGTGGCCAGTACTTCCCGTCCGCGGCCCCGGCCGGGTAGCCGGCCACCGACCGGGGGTACGGGTGCGGCCACTCGTCCGCGGTCAGTACCGCCGCGGTGTGCGGTGCGTTGACCAACGGGTTGTCGCCGGCCGGCCACTGGCCCGAGGCCACCTTGTCGATCTCGCCGCGGATCGCGATCATCGCGTCCACGAACCGGTCCAGCTCGGCCAGATCCTCCGACTCGGTCGGCTCGACCATCAGCGTGCCGGCCACCGGGAAGGACACGGTCGGCGCGTGGAAGCCGTAGTCGATCAGCCGCTTCGCCACGTCGTCCACGGACAGGCCGGCCGCCTTCGTCACCGGCCGCAGGTCCAGGATGCACTCGTGCGCCACCAGGCCCTTGCCGCCGGTGTACAGCACCGGATAGTGCTCGCCGAGCCGCGTCGCCAGGTAGTTGGCGGCCAGCACCGCCACCCCGGTCGCCGCCCGCAGCCCGTCCGGCCCCATCATCCGCAGGTACGCCCACGGGATGGGCAGGATCCCGGCCGACCCGTACCGGGTGCCGGCCACCGCGCCTGAGTCCGGGGTGGCACCGGCCGGGTCGCCAGGCAGGTACCGCGCCAGGTGCGCCCGTACCGCCACCGGCCCGACGCCCGGCCCGCCGCCACCGTGCGGGATGCAGAACGTCTTGTGCAGGTTCAGGTGCGACACATCCGCACCGAACCGGCCCGGCCGGGCGTACCCGACCAGCGCGTTGAGGTTGGCCCCGTCCACGTACACCTGGCCGCCGGCCGCATGCACCTTGGCACAGACCTCGGTGACCGCGTGCTCGTACACCCCATGCGTGGACGGGTAGGTCAGCATGACCGCCGCGAGCCGGTCGGCGTGCTCGCCGATCGCGCGATCCAGATCGTCCAGGTCCACGTTGCCGTCGGCATCGCAAGCGACCACCACGACCCGCAGCCCGGCCATCGCGGCGCTGGCCGCGTTGGTGCCGTGCGCGCTGGACGGAATCAGGCACACGTCCCGACGCGCCTGCCCCCGTTCCCGGTGGTAGCGGCGGATCGCCAGCAGCCCGGCCAACTCCCCCTGCGAACCGGCGTTGGGTTGCAGGCTCACCGCGTCGTACCCGGTGATCTCGGCCAGCCACCGCTCCAGGTCGGCGACCAACCGCCGGTAGCCGGCGACCTCGTCGGCTGGCGCATATGGATGGATGTTCGCGAAGCCGGGCCAGCTGATCGGCTCCATCTCGGTGGTGGCGTTCAGCTTCATCGTGCACGAGCCGAGCGGGATCATCCCGCGGTCGAGCGCGTAGTCCTTGTCGGACAGGCGGCGCAGGTAGCGCAGCATCGCGGTCTCGGAGTGGTAGGCGTGGAAGACCGGATGGTTCAGGTACGGGTCGGCGCGCAGCAGGCCCTCGGGCAGTGCTGGTGGCGGGACGACCCGCTCCGGGCGGTCAGGCTTGGTCCCTGCGCGGGTCGCCCCGGCGCCAGGACCCGGCACGCCGAACGCGGCCCAGACCGCGCGCAGGTGCTCGTCGGTAGTCGTCTCGTCGCAGGCGATGCCGACCCGGTCCGGGTCCACCAGGCGCAGGTGGATGCCGCCTGCCCGGGCCGCCGCCACCACCTGCGCCGCCCGGCCCGGTACCACCGCGGTGACCGTGTCGAAGAACGCCTCGTGGGCGAGGCTCACCCCGCCGGCCCGCAGCCCGCCGGCCAGGCGTGCCGCCCGGTCCGCCACCTGCGTGGCGATGGCGCGCAGCCCGTCCGGCCCGTGGTACACCGCGTACATCCCGGCGATCACGGCGAGCAGTACCTGCGCGGTGCAGATGTTGCTGGTCGCCTTCTCCCGGCGGATGTGCTGTTCCCGGGTCTGCAGCGCGAGCCGGTACGCCGGCCGCCCCGCGCTGTCCCGGGAGACCCCGACCAGCCGGCCGGGCAGCACCCGTTCCAGCCCGGTACGCACCGCCAGGTAGGCCGCGTGCGGCCCGCCGAAGCCCAGCGGTACCCCGAACCGCTGGCTGGTGCCCAGCGCGATGTCCGCCCCCGCGGCCCCGGGCGACCGGAGCAGAGTCAACGCGAGCAGGTCGGCGGCGACCGCGACCAGCGCGCCACCCTCGTGCGCCGCGCGGACCAGCGGCGCGAGGTCGCGTACCGCCCCGCTGGCGCCCGGGTACTGCAGGTGCATGCCGAAGAACCCGGCCGGCAGTTCGTCCCGCCCGTCGGCAACCCGGTCGGCGTCCAAGCGCCGCAGCTGGATGCCGAGCGGCTCGGCACGGGTGGTGAGCACCGCGATGGTCTGCGGCAGGGTGTCAGCGTCCACAAGGTACACCTGACTGTCCACATGGGACGCCCGGCGGGCCAGCGTCATCGCCTCGGCCGCCGCGCTCGCCTCATCCAGCAACGACGCGTTCGCCACCGGCAGCCCGGTCAGGTCGCCGACCATGGTCTGGAAGTTGAGCAGCGCCTCCAGCCGGCCCTGCGAAATTTCTGGCTGGTACGGCGTGTACGCCGTGTACCAGGCCGGGTTCTCCAGTACATTGCGCCGGACGACAGCGGGCGTGTGAGTGCCGTGGAAACCCAGCCCGATCATCGACGTCAGGACTTTGTTGCGTGAGGCAAGTGAGTCCAGTTCGGCGATCGCCCCGGCCTCGGTGAGTGCCGCTGGCAGATCCAGCTTCGCCTCAGCGTCGGCCAACCGGATCGACTCGGGTAGCGCCGCGTCCATCAGCTCCTCGATCGAGCCGTACCCGACGGCGGCAAGCATCTTCGCCACCTGATCGGGTGCGGGGCCGATGTGCCGGCGCGCGAACGGAAGAGGCGTCGTTGTCATGCGGATCTCCCACGGCAGTTGAGGCGGACCGGTCGTCCTCCCCCTCTGTCGTGTGCCTCCAGAGGCGCCTGCCCGTGCGGTCCTTTTGCCTGAGAGGTTCCGGGGAGGAGTTGCCCCTTCGGCGCCGCGGCGCGGCTGGCCTGCGGCCAGCTCGGCGTCGCGGTCTCTCCCGCCTGGGTGTACCGGCTGAGTGCCACGCTACCAACTGCCCGGCCGGCACGCCCGGATCACCACCCGCCGGCTAGCTCACACCGGTCGAACGGCTGGCGGCTTCAGCCCGACCGGAGGGCATCCTGCACGCCGGTCTCGTGCCGGCCGAGGACCGGAGAGCGGTGTGCGCTCAGGTCGTACACCGCCTTCACGCTGGCGCCGTACTCCCGGACGGCCGCCCGCTGCCACGCCACCCAGGCGACCCGCTGCGTGTCATCGCCCACCCCGGTCGCGTCGATACCCAGATGCCGGCAGAGCGAGACCGCCCGGCCGAGGTGGTAGGTCTGGGTGACCACCACCGCCCGGCTCACGCCGAAGACAAGCTTCGCCCGCGCGCACGAGTCGTAGGTGTCGAAGCCGGCGTAGTCCTCGACCACCTTCCGGGCCGGTACGCCATGGGCGACCAGCCAGCGCCGCATCGCATCCGGCTCGTTGTAGTTGCGCCGCCGGTTGTCGCCGGAGACCAGCAGTACCCGTACCCTGCCGGTGTCGTAGAGCTGCTTGGCCAATGCCAACCGGGCGGTGAGAAAGGGCGACGGTACCCCGTCCGGAAACACCCGCGCCCCGAGGACGAGTGCCACCGGAGCAGCCGGTACCGAGGCGGCCGGGTACACGTGCCCGCGGGCACCCTGGTCGATCCATGCGGTGGCGCAGACAACCAACAGCGGGGCGACCGGTGCCACCGCGAGCGCCACCACCACGGCGCGCACCAGCCAGGCGTACCGAAACCGGACCCGCCAGCCACTGGCACGGCGCCGATCCGGCCGGGCCTCGGTCACCCGGTCGACGGTCGGCGGATCAGGCGGGTCACCCGGCACGGCGCGGGTCAACCGGCACGGCGACGGGCGCGGCGAGCGGCGAGCTCGTCGGTGACCGGTCCCTGCGCCGACCCGTCCTCGCCGCCGGCGACGGTCGGCTCCGGCTCCTCGGCCCGTTCCCCGGGCAGCTCGGCCAGCGAGCCCTGGATCTCCTTGAACGCCCCACCGATCGCGATACCGAAGACGCCCTGCCCGCCCTGCAGCAGGTCGACGACCTCCTCCGGCGAGCGGCACTCGTACACCGTCGTGCCGTCGGAGATCAGCGTTATCTGCGCCAGATCGTCGACACCGCGGGAGCGGAGCGCCTCGATCGCCTTTCGGATGTTCTGCAGCGAGACACCGGCGTCCAGCAGCCGCTTGACCACCTTCAGCACCACGATGTCGCGGAACGAGTAGAGCCGCTGGGTTCCGGAACCGGAGGCGTCCCGGATGCTCGGCACCACCAGGGCGGTCCGCGCCCAGTAGTCCAGTTGCCGGTAGGTGATGGCGGCGGCGTGGCAAGCCGTCACGCCACGGTAGCCGACGATGCCGTCATCGCTGCCGGGCTCACCCATGCCAGATGCGCCAATGCCAGAAGTACCCACGCCTGCGGCGGGCGGGGCCGGTGCCTTGTCCACAGCCACTCCTCCCCGCCGTTACCGGTGCGTTCACGTTACCGCCCGCCGCCGCGCCGACCGCTCACCGTCGCCGCGACACGCCGCCCCCACGCAGCCGGCGTAGGACTCATCCGGCGAAATCCTCCGGGCTCACCTGCTCCAGGAACTCCCGGAACTTCTCCACCTCGTCCTCCTGCTCGTCCGGGATGACGATGCCGGCCTCGGTGAGCACCTGGTCCGCGCAGCGGATCGGGGCACCTACCCGCAGCGCCAGGGCGATCGAGTCACTCGGCCGGGCGGAGACCCGTACCCCGTCCCCGATGAGCAGGTCCGCGTAGAAGATGTTCTCCTTCATCTCCACGATCTCCACCGCCTTCAGCGGGGCATGCAGCGCGGCGAGGATGTCGCGCATCAGATCGTGGGTCAGCGGTCGGGGCGCCTTCACACCCTGCTGCTCGTACGCGATCGCGGTGGCTTCCACCGCACCGATCCAGATCGGCAGGTAGCGGTCGCCTTCCACCTCTTTGAGCAGCACGATCGGCTGGTTGCTCGGCAGCTCGACCCGAACACCGACCACACTCAGCTCGCGCAACGCCGCCTCCGTGTCTGTCTGCGTCCAACGGGTCCTTCCTCTGCACGTTACACGCGCCGCACCCGGCCCGTACCTCAGCGACCCCGCCGACATGCCCTAAAGCCAACGGTTGCGTCCGCGCTGGGGGTGGGGTGTCCTGCTCAGCCGCGAAGCTGGTCGCGCAGCCCGATCCGGACCAGAGCGGCGTGCAGTTGCTGGGAAAGTGCGGCGAGCTCCTGCAGGGTCTGCTCCGCACGGGCCTGGGCACCCGGCGCCGACTGCCGCAGCAGCGGTGCGGCCAGTTGCGTGAACAGGCCCACGTCGCGGTCCGCCGCGGCACGGTAGGCGCGAAGGTGGCGCGGCGCCAGCCCGTACCCGCAGAGTCCGGCGACGGCGTCAGCCACGGCGAGCGTGTCCGCGTCGTACCCGCCGCCACGCGGCCGGATCAGGCCGTACTCCTCCAGGCTCTGCAGGGTCTGCTCGGCCAGCCCGGAACGCTCCAGCAGTTCCGACCGGCTGAGCCGGTCCAGCCGGTCCAGCCGGTCTGGGTGTCCGGCGCCGGTGGCCCGCAACCCGGCCCGCACGGCCACCGCGCCCGGCTCGCCACGGTCCAGCGCGGCCAGCTGCTCGCGGATCACCCGCAGCGGGAGGTAGTGGTCCCGCTGCGCGGCCAGGATGAAGCGCAGCCGCGCCAGATCGGCGGCGCTGTACTTGCGGTACCCGGACGGCGCACGATGCGGCTGTACCAGTCCCTCGGCCTCGAGGAAGCGCAACTTCGAGATGGTGGTGTCAGGAAAGTCGGTGCGCAGCCGGACGAGCACCTCGCCGATGCTCAGCAGACTCGGCTCCGGCGCGCCCTCCCCGGCGCCGCCGACCGAGCGAGCCGGGTCGGGTCGGGCGGACGCCGCTGCCGTCACGGACGCTCTGCCGTCACGGCCCGTCCGGCCGCGGTCCGGCGATGAAGACGAGGCGGAACTTGCCGATCTGCACCTCGTCGCCGTTGGCGAGAGTGGACGCTTCGACCCGCTCCCGGTTGACATATGTTCCGTTCAGGCTGCCCACGTCGCGAACGGTGAATGTGCCGCGTTCCCGGTGGAACTCCGCGTGCCGGCGGGAGACGGTCACGTCGTCGAGGAAGATGTCGCTGTCCGGATGCCGGCCGCTGGTGGTCACGTCGTGGTCGAGCAGGAACCGGGCGCCGGCGTTGGGGCCGCGCCGGACCACCAGCAGGGCGATACCGGGCGGCAGCGAGCTGGACATCCGTCCCGGTACCACATCGGCGTCCGGCCCTTCGATGACGTCGTCGAGCGCGCCGAGGTTCAGCGTCGAGGTGACGTCGAGCGGGGGAAACTCGTCGTCTGGACGCGTCATCGGGACCACCTCACGAAATCGTTGGTCAGAGTCGACAGTCAGTGGCGACGCGACGGCCACCACCACTTCTGCCACTGGTGTGCCCGCCTGGCCGCCGCGCTCGGCCCTGACGAGCGGCCACAGGGTTCACGGTCGACTGAGCGAGCCTAGTCACGGCGCGATTACGCGGTCAACCGGGCACGCGGGGACGGTGCGTGACGGCGGATGTCCCAGCATTGCCCGCCCCTACTGCTCGGTGAGCTCGCGGTAGGCGCCCGCGTCGAGCAGGTCGTTGATCGCGCCCGGGTCGGCCGGCTCGATCTGTACCAGCCAGCCGGCGCCGTACGGGTCGGTGTTGACCAGCTCAGGCTCGTCGGCGAGCTGGTCGTTGCGGGCCACCACGGTGCCGGAGACCGGCGCGTAGATCTCCGAGACGCTCTTCGTCGACTCCACCTCACCCAGCGGCTGCCCACCCTGGACGGCGGTACCGGGCTCGGGCAGTTGGACGAAGACGATGTCACCGAGCGCGTCCTGGGCGAAGTGGGTGATCCCCACCTTGACCGGTGCCGGGCCGGGCGCCACCCACTCGTGCTCGCTGGTGTACCGCAGGTCCTCGGGTATCACGGAGTCCTCTGTCTGGTTCGGTGTCAGCTGACCGGCTGGGCGTACCGCAGCGCGCCGGCCTGGTGCAGCGCGGTCACCTGGACTGTGCCGATCTGGTCGACGATCACCGTACCGCCCGCGTTGTGCACGGTGTCCACGACCCCACCAGGGATGTTGAGCGCGGGTTGCATCGTCTGCGGGTCGCCGATCACCGTAATGCTGTAGGGGGCTGCGAGCGTCTGGCCGTCGACGTTGAGGCCGCCGGAAGCGTCGGCGAAGTAGGTGGAGGCGACGATGCGCACCGAACGGCCATCCACACCGTCGATCTGCATCGCCTCCGCGCTGGCACCGCGCAACTCCTCCACCAGATCCAGCACCATCCACGACTTCAGCGGCGTGCTGCCGGGTATCAGCCGTACCCGCATCCCGCTGCCCTCCGCGGCCAGCGTGCCGGCGAGGATACCCAGCTCGTCGGCGCGGCGCTGCGCCTCCTGCAGCGCGGCGGCCCGACCCTGGTTGCCAGCCTGCAGCCGCTGCGAGGTGCCCTGCAGCTGGGCGATCTCCTGGCTCAGCCGATCCTTGCGGGCGTCCAGGTCGGAGAGGATCCGCACCAGGTCCTCCGGGCGGGCCGAGGGTTGCGAATCCGTCGCGTTGCTGCGCAGCTGTACCACCAGGCCGAAGCCGAGCAGGGCGAGCAGCACGCCGATCAGCGCGCCGGCCGTGGATGGGCGGCGCGCCGGCCACCAAGGGCTGATCCGGATGCCCGAGGCAGAGCCGGCGCCGACCGTCGCGTCGGACCGCGGCTCCGGGCCCGGCGCAGCGGCCTCGTCCGGCTGCGCCGGGTCAGCCGCCGGCTCAGGCCGTACCGCAGCAGTCGCCGGATCCGGCTGCGCCTTGTCCGTCGCCACCGCGTCCGTCGCCACCGCGTCCGTCGCCACCGCCGGCTCGTCGGTGGCTGCATCCGGCTCGCCAGCCGCCGCCTCGGGGCGCGGCTCGTCGATCGCGTCGTCGGCCATCGGTCAGGCCCGGAACAGGTGGCGGCGGATGCCGGCCACGTTGCCGAAGATACGCACTCCGAGCACCACCACAACCCCGGTGGACAGCTGGGTACCCACGCCCAGCTGGTCGCCCAGGTACACGATCAACGCGGCGACCAGCACGTTGGATACGAACGAGATCACGAACTGCTGGTCGTCGAAGATCCCGTCCAGGCGGGCCCGGATCCCACCGAAGACCGCGTCCAGCGCGGCGACAACCGCGATCGGCAGGTACGGCTGCAGCGCCAGCGGCACCGATGGTTTGAAGACGATGCCGAGCACCACCCCGGCGATCAGCGCGAGCACCGCGAACATGTCAACGTCCTCCCGAGGCAGAGGGGCTGGGTACAGCAGGACTGGGCGAACCCGAGGGTACCGGCCGCGCGAACCGCAGTTGCGGGTCTGCGGCGGCCGGCAGGGTCAGGTCCGAACTGGCGCGCACCGAGACCTGCATGGCGAACTCGGTGACGTACCGGTGGAACCGTTGGCCGGTGTCGGAGTCGTTGAACCGGCGGTCCAGGTCCTTCGGGCCGATCGCAAGGATCTGGTACGGCGAGACGACCGGCTTGAAGTTGACCAGGATGGTGGCGCCGGCATTGCGGATCGTCGATGTCGCGGTCAACCGCTCGCCGTTGACCGCGATCGCCTCCGCCCCGTCGCGCCACAACTCGTTCGTCACGTCCTGCAGGTCGCGGTCGAGCACCTTGCCCTCGTTCTTGCCGGTCGCCTGGCCGGTCACCGGGTCTACCGGTTGGGGCGCGTCGCCCAGCTCCACCGTCACGCCGGCACCGCGTACCCGGGCCAACCCGTCGCCCGCCTCCAATCCCTGCAGCGCCCCGGCATCCGCCCCACCCGCCGCCAGCGCCGCGTCCCGCTCCCGGTTCACCCGGTCGCGCAGCCCGTCCGCCTGCCGCTGCAACTTGTCCGCCTCCACCTGGCGCTGCTGTACGTCGGCGACCAGCCCGGCCCGGGCCCGGGCACTCGCCGGCTCGTTCGCGACAGTCTGCTGGTAGGCGACGGCGAGCAGGAAGCCGGCGAAGACCAGGGCGACGGTACGGGCACCGCGGGCGATCCCGCGCCGCCGTGGCGAGGGCGGCCCGGAACTGGCCCGCGCCCGCGCCGCCTCGGCGTACCCGGCGTCGAGCGGGTTGCGGAACATCTCCAGGAGGAAGTCGGGTGCGAACCGCCGGTCGCCCTGCTCCGTCGGCTCGCTGGTCATCGCCGCGCCGCCCCGGGTAGGGCCGGGGCGCCTGCGGCGCGGCGGGCGACCACCACCAACCGACCGGTCTGCACCAGGTACAGCACGCCGGCAACCCAGTACAGGGCCAGCCCCCACCAGGCCAGCCCCCAGCCGACCGGCCCGGCGACCGGGGCCACCCCGGCGACGGCCCGCGCCAGCAGCAGCACCGGGAAGGCGGCCAGCAGGATGAACGTCGCCGTCTTGCCGACGTAGTGGACCGGGAGCGTGGAGCCGTACCCGTACCGGCGCAGCACCGGTACGCACAGCAGCAGTACCGCGTCGCGCAGCAGCAGCACCGCCACGAACGCCCACGGCAGGATGTCGCGGGCGCCCAGCGCGAGCAGGGTGGCCAGGATGTACAGCCGGTCGGCGAGCGGGTCGAGCAGCACCCCCAACCGGCTGACCTGACCCAGCCGCCGGGCGAGGTACCCGTCCACCCAGTCGCTGGTACCGCCGACCGCCAGCACGACCAGCGCGGCCACCTCGGCGTGTGCACCGAACAGCAGATACAGGAAAAGGGGTACGCCGGCCAACCGGGCGAAGCTGATGACGTTGGGGACGGTCCACACCCGGCGCGATGCATCACGCGATGCATCCGTAGTCATCGGCGCACTATATCCCGGTGATGACGACCTTCCCCCTGGCGTGCCCGGTCTCCAGGTAACGGATCGCCTCAGGTACCTCGGTCAGCGCGTAGGTGCGGTCGATGACCGGAGCGATCTGACCGGTTTCCAGCATCTCGCCCAGAGCGGCCAGGTCGGCTCGGAGCGGCCGGGCAAGCATCGACGTTAGTCGCTGGCTTACGAACGGCGAGGCCGCGGCCGACTTGGCCAGACCGGCCAGCGGCCCGATCCAGTTCCCCCGGTCCGGGCCGCCGACGGCGACCAGCACCCCCCGCGGGGCGAGCGCGCGCCGGATCTGCCGCAGCGTCCGGGTGCCGAACATGTCGATGATCGCGTCGTACCGCGTGCCGGCGCTGGTGAAGTCCTGGTCGGTGTAATCGATGACGTGATCGGCGCCGATCGAGGCGACCAGGTCCACGTTGCGGGTACTGCAGACGCCGGTCACCTCGGCGCCCAGTGCCTTGGCGATCTGGACCGCGAAGGTACCGACGCCGCCGGCCGCCGCGTTGACCAGCACCTTGTGCCCGGGGCGTACCCGCGCCTTGTCCCGCAACGCCTGCAGCGCGGTGAATCCGGCGACCGGTACCGCCGCCGCCTGCTCGAAACTGAGCCTGGCCGGTTTCGCAAGCACCACCGCGTCCTGGCCTACCGTGACGTACTCGGCGAGGGCCCCGTCCCGGTAGCCGAAGACCTCGTCCCCGAGCCGGAACGCGGTGACGTTCCCACCGACCGCCTCGACCTCACCGGCCATGTCGACGCCGAACCCGGTCTGCCTGGGCCGGGACAGGCCGCTGGCCAACCGAACCAGGTACGGCGTACCGCGCATGAAGTGGTAGTCCCTCGGGTTGACCGAGGCCGCACGCACCCGTACCAACAGGTCGTCGGCGCCGGCGACGGGCCGGGCGACGTCGGCCAGCTCGAGGACGCCGGGCGGGCCGTAACGGCGATAGCGGATGGCCTTCATCGCGATCAGGGTACGGCTCGTGCCGCGGCCCCGGCATCATGCGATTTCGTGAGTCAGGCGGGTTGACGAAGCTGCGACTCGATCGCGTCGCGCAGGCCGGCGAGGTCCACCCCGCCCCGGATGAGGATCTCCGCGGCCGGCCCATGGCCGTCGCGGATCAGGCCGAGCAGGATGTGCTCGGTACCGATGTACCGGTGTCGCAGCCGCAGCGCCTCGCGCAGCGCCAGTTCGAGCACCTTCTTCGAACGGGGGGCGAACCCGGTGGCCGGGTAGCGCCTGCGCCGCCCGGACCGCCCGGGTCCGGCCGGCGGCGGGCCCACCCTATCCAGTGCGTCCGGACCGAACGAGTCCTCGATCCTGGCCAGCACGGCGTCCAGGTCGATCCCGATCTGCCGCAACGCCGCGGCGTCCTCCGGCCCGAGCAACGCGGCCCGGCTGGCCGAGCGTCGCACCTGGGCGCGGACCGACTCGGCGTCGATACCCGCGTCCCGCAGGACGGCGTAGGCGAGCCCGGCATCCTGGTGCAGCAGCGCCAGCAACAGGTGCTCCGTCCCGGTGACCGAGCTGTCCAGCTCGCGCGCCTCCACCTTGGCGCGCAGCACCGTCTCGCGTGCCGGCGTGGTGAACCGTTCGAACATCAGCCATTCTCCTTTGCCAGCGTTGCGGCGTACTTCTTGTGCACCGCCTGTTTGCTGATCTCCAGCGCCTCGGCGATCTCCTGCCACGACCAGCCCTGCCGCCGCGCGTTGGCGACCTGAAGCGCCTCCAGTTTCTCGGCCAGCCGGCGCAGGGCCAGCGCCGCGCGCAGCCCGAGCTTCGCGTCCGGACCGCTGGCCGCCGCGGCCAGATCGGTAGCGCTCTCCATGGCGTCAACCATAGTTGACGACCCTTCGATCGTCAACCCTTGTTGACGGGTACGCCGATCACAGCGCCGTGGCCGCGTAACCGGCGAAGCCGGCGGCGAGGGCGAGTACCGCCAACCGGCCGGAGATGCCGCTGCGCCACGGGCGTTCGAAGCGCCGGGCGCAGACCACCAGCCCCGCCAGCACCGCGAGGTACGCCGGCAGCCAGGCCAGCCGGTACCCCACCCAGACCAGATCCACCGGTGGCCGGTGCAGGCCGGGCAGGCCGGCCGGGTGCACCGCCAGCGCGCCCGCCGACAGCAGCATCAGGGCGGTCTGGTGCCAGCAGAACACCGTCATCGCCGCCAGGTTCAGCAGCGCCACCGGTGCCCACCAGGCCGGCCGGCGCAGCAACGCGCCGAGCCGGTCGCGCAGCAGTATCGCCGCCCCGCACTGCGCCGCGGCCAGCGCGAGTACCAGCAACGAGGGCGGGTGCGAGTTGGTACGCGGGTCACCCGGTACCCCGACCATGCTCACCGGGTACCCGAAGGCGAAGACCAGCAGCAGGGCCAGAGTGAGGCCGCCGGCGGACAGCAGCGCCGCGGCCCGGCGGGTGATCCGGCCATCGGCCCAGGCGACGCCGAGCAGGAAGCCGAAGGCCCAACCGGGCAGCAGGTTGACCAGACCGACCCAGCTCGGCACGGCGTGCTGCCACGGACCGTACCGGACCAGGTCCACTGTGGACACGACGGCTGCGGCCGGCAGCGCGCTCCACCCGCGCAGCGCCCGGTCCAGCGCGAGCGCGGCCGGGGTGAGCGCGGTGATGGCCGCGTACACCGCCACGAACCACAGTGGCTGCAGTACCAGCACCGCGGTGGTACGCAGGGTGCCGACCGGTACGCCGGCGAAGGCCAGCAGCGGGAGCGCGGCGCCGAGTACCGCCATCGCGGCCACCACGGGCCGGGTCAGGCGCAGCATCCGCTCCCGCAGCCAGCGCAGGTACCCGCCGGTGCGGCGGGTGTACCCGCGCGCGCTGGTGTACCCGCCGACCAGAAAGAACAGGCCGAGCATCTGCAACAGCCAGGTCACCGGGGCCAGCGCCGGCAGGTGGGTCAGCGGGCTGTTGACCTCCAGCGCGCCGGCCGGGTCGCGGGTCAGCGCCATCACCAGCCAGTGGCCGAGTACCACGCCGATGATGGCCAGCGCCCGCAGCCCATCCAGGGCACGATCCCGGCCGGCCGGCGTCGCGGCGTCAAGGCGGGCGGCGAACGCCCGGTAGCTACGAGTCCACATTGGACACCTCCGGCATAGTCCGCAACAGAACGCGGGCGAGATTGGTCAGCGATTCGGTACCGGGCCGGTAGTAGCCGCCGTGGCCGCGGGCCGACCCGGTACGCAGCACCAGGGCGCCGAAGCCGGCTCCGGTGGGGTCGGCACCGTGCCCCAGCCCGGCGACGCGGACGAAGGGCGTGAAGCGGATCGGGTCGCCGACCGCCCGGGCGGCCCACACCCGGCCCGCACCGACCAGTGCGGACCGGTTGGCCACATCCAGCCCCGGTGCGGCGAGCACCACCAGGTCGTCCACTGTGGACAGCGGCACACCGGTCGCGCCGGCGGCCACCGCATGGCCGCAGACGACCGCGCCGTAGCTGTGGCAGATCAGGGTGATGGTGGCTGCGGTACCAGCGGTCGCGCGCAGGCCGGCGACGAAGCGGGCCAGCACACCGGCACCGGCCACCGCCCGCTCCGAGCGCACCGCCTGCAGGTCGATCCCCTCCGGCGGGTCGTAGCCGAGCCAGGCCACCGCGGCGACCCGCGCCGCCGGATCCAGCCGGTGTGCCTGTCCGACCAGTGCCCGGGCATCGAAGAGCGGGCCGCTCGGGTCCCGGCCACCATCAGCGAGCAGCTTGGCCAGGTCCCAGCCGACGCCGGGTACCAGCACCGCGATGTGCTGCGCGGTAGCCAGGTCCCCGACCACCTCGATCGCCCGGCCGTCGCCGCGCGGGTCGTACC